>JBDONV010000222.1:0-2533 GCA_039831165.1 Nautiliaceae bacterium
AGCTTCAGCTTCTTGTGGAATGGTTATTCCAGCTGCGCTTGCAGCCGCTACTGCTGCTGTTGTTTTTAAAAATTCTCTTCTGTTCATTGACATATGCTCTCCTTTTTGAGATTTTACGCTTTTTTTACGTAATAATAATACTACTTTTAGAGAGTTTTGTGGTAAAATTTTTAAAAATTTTATAAAAAAAAGCACTTTATTGGCACTTTTTAATTTTATTTTAAGGATTTTTTATATGAAAAAAATACTCTTTATATCTTTTTTAGCTCTATTTTCATTAGCCGATGTATATGTAGCGGCTGCGTCTAATATAAATTACGCTTTACCTGAGCTTATAAAAGAATTTAATAAAAAATATCCTACGATAAATATTAAAACGGTTTTGGCTAGCAGCGGAAAATTAAGCGCTCAAATAATTCACGGGGCGCCTTATGATATTTTTTTAGCGGCGAATATGAAATATCCTAAATTTTTATATAAAAAAGGGTTTGCAAAAACAAAACCTAAAGTTTATGCAAAAGGCGCTATAACTCTTTTTAGTGTAAAAATAAGAAATTTGGATTTAAAAAAGTTAAAAAACGTTAATCAAATAGCTATTGCAAATCCCAAAACGGCTCCTTACGGACAAGCTGCTCTTGAAGCTTTTAAAAACGCTGCAATTGATAAGTATATTAAAAATAAATTGATATACGCTGAAACAGTAAGCAGTGTAATTCCTTACGTTTTTCATTCCGCTGATGTGGGGGTTATAGCAAAATCATTAATTTATTCAAAAAAGTTACAAAATAAAAAATTTTATTATAAGGATATACCGTATGAATTATATACTCCTATTAATCAGGGAGTAGTTTTGTTGAAAAATAAAGAAGAGGCAAAGAAGTTTTATAGGTTTATCTTTTCTAAAGAGGCAAAAAAAATCTTAAAAAAATATGGATATATCGTAAATGAATAAAATCAAAGCATATTTACAGAAGATTTATTCTTTAAAACATCTTAATTTACTTGAATTTAAAATAGAAAATTATATACTTAATGTAGTTGTATTAGAGATGAATATAGATTTAAAAATAGGAGATGAGGTTTTTTTAGGTATAAAACCTACTAAGCTTTTTATTTCCAGTAAAATATGCAATTTTGAAAATGTTTTGCCCGTTAAAATAAAGAATATTCAAAAAGGCGAAATACTTTCAAATATTTTATGTGAAGTTTCATCTCAACAGATAGAAGTTATTATGTTGAGTAAAAACGTGAATTTTGAAAAAGAGGGGTATTTATTTTTTAAATCAACCGACGTATATATTATAGGAAAAGTTAAATGATAGATTTTACTCCTTTTATTTTATCGTTTAAACTGGCTTTTTTTGTAACATTAATTTTACTTGTTGTTGGTATTCCTTTTGCATGGTGGTTATCTCGTTTGAAATCCGGAATAAAACCTTTAATAGAATCCATTACGGCCCTTCCTATAGTACTGCCGCCTTCGGTACTGGGATTTTATCTTTTAGTCTTTTTATCCCCTGATTCTTTTTTTGGAAAAATCATTTACGATATTTTTAACATTAAACTTGTATTTACATTTGAAGGATTGGTGATTGCGAGTTGTATTTATTCTTTTCCTTTTATGATTCAGCCTATTCAAAGCGGTTTTGAGAGTCTTAATAAAAATATAATAGAAGCTTCTTATGTAAGCGGTAAAGGTTTTTTAACAACGCTTTTTAGAGTTATTCTTCCAAATATAAAAACTTCTCTTTTGACTGCGATTATTATTACTTTTGCTCATACTATAGGGGAATTTGGAGTAGTATTGATGGTGGGAGGAGCAATACCTGGGAAAACAGAAGTAGCGAGTGTGGCGATTTATGATTTTGTTGAAACTCTTGATTATAAAAACGCCCATATATACAGTGCCATTATGCTTTTGATTAGTTTTACGGTGTTACTTGCAGTTTATTATATAAATTACAGAATAAAGAGAAAACATGGTATCGGTTAACATTACAAAAATACTTCATGGTTCTAAAGGAAAGATGGAGCTTAATTGCGATTTTGAAATTTCTAGAGGAGATTTTTTAGCTATTTTTGGACCTAGTGGGAGCGGTAAAACAACTCTTTTGAGAATTATAGCCGGTTTAGAAAAATCAAAAGGAGAAATTATAGTCGATAAAAAAATTTGGCAAAACGATAAAATCTTTTTAAAACCTCAAAAAAGAGAAATAGGGTTTGTTTTTCAGGATTTCGCTCTTTTTCCTAATATGACGGTACTGGAAAATCTGTTATATGTTAATAATGATAAAAAATTTGCTTTACAGTTGCTTAAAATGGGAGAAATTTTAGAATTAAAAGATAGATTTCCTTTAATGCTCAGTGGTGGTCAAAAACAAAGAGTTGCTTTAATAAGAGCTATTATGAGAAAACCTAAATTGCTTTTAATGGACGAACCTTTTTCAGCTCTTGATATTTCTATGAGGGAAAAACTTCAAAATGAAATTTATATGTTTCATAAGGAATTTGGACTAACTACCATTATGGTGTC
>JBDONV010000112.1:0-8878 GCA_039831165.1 Nautiliaceae bacterium
CTAACCTCATCTGCAAGCTTATATGCCCATTCTTTATGCGGTACTGTAACATTGGCGCCTTTTATTTTTAGTTCTTTAAATTTTTCGATAATTTTAGACCCGTCTTCTAAGCGGTATCTGCCGTAACATTCATTAATCCCTTCTTTTTTAAAGAAATAATTATGCATAAGAGGAGATTTACTATGAGATACCGGATTTCCAAAAATTAAAAACATATTTTCACCTTATTAAATAAAAATAAAATTCTTCTCCCTCAAAATAAAATTTAACTTCTATTCCTTTTCTATTAACAACGATATTTTGTAAGTCCCGCATCTTATCAAACACCTTAGGAAGAGTAAGATTAATTTTTACATCATGTTTACTGAGTTCTATTTTAACGTTACCTACAATAATATTTGCAAATTCTCCTATCATATCCACCAATTCTTCTTTATTTTTAAACTCTTCTCCAAGAAGAATTTTGCTTATTCTTTTAGAAAGTTTTTCAGTAAAAATTAAAATCAAAGCTCCGTCCAAATCTCCGTAAAAACCTATAGAACTCGCAACCCAATCACTTCTATTTGTATCAATATTAACTTCTTTTATGTTAGGCGGTTCTTTTGTAGCCTTTACTCCCGTCATAAGTTCTACGGTAGAAATAGTGGCGTTAACAAAAAAAGGAAGTAATTTAACATAATCTTTTGTAATATTTTTTGAACGTTTGTAAATCATCTCACTACTATTAACAGCTTCTTGATAAATAGGAGAATTCAAAAAATCAGTTTCACTCGCAAAAAACACATATCCCATATCTTCAAGCTCTTTTATAAGCACAGGCTGAACATGATTTCTCTCAAGCCCTACAATAGCAAGAAGAGCTCCATATTCAGCAGCCTCCACACCTAATTTGCTCAAAAATCTAACGGCATGAACATTCATTCCTTTAACTCTATTCATATCAAAAATAAAAACTTTAAAGCCTATTAAAAGATTTCTTCTAAAATATTCCAAATCAAACATATTAGGTAAATTAGCATCTAAAAACCCGTCAAAAAAGAAATAAACTATACCGTTTTTAACTACAGCTCCAACTTTATTTGAAATTCTGGAAATAAAAGAATCTTTTATAATAAGTCCGTCTTTTGCCTCACTCTCGGAATCTATAACTTTTGGAGAATACCCTTTTTTTATTAAATTATATATAAGCATATTTTTATTTTGCTCGTCTTTAATGCAGCATATATAAATATCTTTTTCATATCTAAAATCATCATCGCAAAACACTCTTTCCACTTCTTCATTTTCAAAATAGTTAAAATAACAGTCTTTTAAATTAGATATTATATTCAAAATATTTTTATTGGCATTAAATATACAGCTTTCTATATCTTTTTTATACAACATTTCGCATATTTCATTTAAAAACCTTATAGCATTCATATTTGCGCTTATTATTTTAGAAAAATCGATACTGACATATTTAATTTTTTTCTGTTCCATTAAGGATATATCAGCTGGAGTTATAATTTTATTAACCGTTTGAGAATCTAAAAAACCCTGAGGCCTATAATATACCCTTTTTGCCCCAAACATCCTAACTACCGGCATTTAATTCCTTTAACGTAGAAACCAAAGCTTTTAACTTATTTTCTACCTCTTTATACTCAAGTTCCGGCTTACTATCGGCAACAATTCCGGCTCCCGCTTGAAAAATAATTTCATCTCCTTTTATAAAGGCTGTTCTTATGGTAATAGCACTATCCATATTTCCGTCAAATCCAAAATATCCAATACTGCCCGCATAATATCCTCTTTTTAAGCCCTCATATTTAGCAATAAGTTCCATAGCCTTAATTTTAGGAGCTCCTGTCATAGTACCTGCGGTAAAAGTAGCTTTAAATAAATCAAACATATCATATCCGTTTTCAAGTTCTCCTACTACATCACTTACCATATGCATAACATGAGAATATCTCTCAACCCTCATAAGCTCCTCTACTTTTACGCTTCCGGCCCTTGCCACACGCCCTATATCATTTCTTCCAAGGTCTACAAGCATAATATGCTCTGCTACTTCTTTAGGGTCGTTTATCATCTCCTGTTCTAATTCCAAATCTCTTTTTAAACTCTCTCCCCTTTTTCTAGTACCAGCTATAGGTCTTAATAAAATAAGGTCATCGGTAAGTCTCACCATAATTTCAGGAGAACTGCCTATAATTGCAAAATCATCTATATCTAAATAATATAAATAAGGAGAAGGGTTTTTACTTCTTAATTTTCTATAAAAAGAGAGCCTATCTACAATTGCTTTTACTTTAAGTCTATTAGAAAGAACTATCTGAAAAACATCACCTGCTTTAATATGTTCTCTTGCCTTTTTTACCATTTCAAAAAATTTTTCCTTGCTAAAAACAAATTTAGGTTCATTTAAAAGTTTTACCGGTTTTAGAGGCTGGTGCTTATATGAAGAGTTTATTAAATCCCTTATAATATAAAGATATTTTTCATATTCTAAATCATTAATAATTACCGTCATTTCAGAAAATTTATGAGAAAAACCTATAACAATTTTGGGTCTTATCATATAAAAATCAGGAATATCCGTTTCATCTTTTAAAGGATCCATAACAGATTGTAAAATAGGTTCAAACACTTTTACCATATCATATCCGATATAGCCCACAAAACCGTCGACAAAGCCTATTTTAAGTTTTTTAGAAAGCTTTTTATATTTTTCCTTATCTATTTTAGAGTAATACTCTTTCATAAACGTAAAAGGGTCGGTATCAATAATTTTTTCTTCTTTTCCGTCAAAATATTTCGTTTTATAATTTTTATATTCTATTCTCTCTTTTTCTCCTATAAAAATAAAAGAGTAATTACCGTCTTCATTATTAATAACGCTTTCAAGCAAAAAAAGCCTCTCTTTTGGAAAAAGAGATTTTATTTTATTATAAACAGCAATTACACTAAATTCATCTACCAAAAATTTATCCCAAACCATTATTTAGCCTTAAAGATAAACGCCGTTTGAGTAATGTCTTTTCTTATTTTTGGCAAATATTTTTTTGCTTCTTCTTTTGTAAAAGGTCCTATTAACACTTTTGTTACAGATATTTTTTGACCGTTTTTAACAATATACGTTTTATAAAGCTTATAATCAAACCCCTCTTTTTTTATCAAATCCAAAAACTTTTTATTAGGTTTTGTATTTCTTAAAAGAGCGGCAACCTGAATATAATAATTCTTTTCCTCATTTACCTGTTTTACAGAAGTTTCTTTTGGTTTTTGAGTTTCTTCTTTTATCTCTTTTTTAGGCTCTTCAACTCTTATAACCTGTGGTTTTTCTTCCTTTTTAGGCTCTTCAATAAGCTTTTTGGTATCAATTTCAGGTGTTTGAGCAGGTTTTTCCTCAACAGGTAAAGGTTTAAATTCCGTTTGAGTCTGTGTTTGGACTACTTTCTCTTCAGGAGGAATTATTTCGTTATTTTCTTTTGAAGAAGAATTTTGATAAATCGCAACACCTATAATAATAATAACAAATACCAAAAAAGCCCCCGCCCCGTATATCAGCGGTTTTTTCATATCTTTTTTAGGCTCTATATTTAACAAATCATCATTTTTCATTCCGTCTCCTTACATATGTTTTGCCCAACTTGCACCTCTTTCTTTCTTAAATAAACCATATGGTAAATTCAAGATATTAAATTCAGGCGGCAACTCATCAGTTGGAAAAACCCTCCACTGCTTTGGTAAACGAGTCGCCAATTTCATAGAAAGAGCTTTTCCAATCTGGATTGCTTCATTTAAAGTAGTATGTCCTTTATGAATATATAAATGAAGATGTCCCGGGGTTTTAGAGTTATATGCGGTAAAATTCAAAAAACCTTCCTCTCTTAAAAGTAAATTTGCTCTGTTCCAAAATCTTTCAGGGTCAAGCCCGTTATAATCAAAAACTATATTTTCTACAATATTTCTTCTTCTGTTAATTAAATCATGAGCTATTATTTTTTTTCTTTCTATATGTTCATTCATCACCTGAAGCGTTAAAGGTTTTTCTATTTTTTCATATTTATCAAAGAAAGTTCTTCCTTTATAAACTATTTTATTTACGATAGTGCCTTTATATTCAAAATAATAATCCCTATTCATTTTTATCATAGAAATATCCACATTATACGCCATTTTTCCTCTTCTCCTTTTTTATTTTTTCTTAAAATTCCCCAAAAGGGAGAAAAATCAGTAAGTAGGTCTGTCGTAAATTACAAATTTGCTTGCAAGTTCTTTAAGCTCCGCCGCTACTTTATCTTGAAGTTCAAGATTATAAATATCATCAAGAACATCGGCAATTTTATTTGCAATAAATTTAAATTCTTCTTCTTTCATTCCTCGTGCAGTAAGGGCCGGACTTCCTATTCTGATACCAGAAGTTACAAAAGGACTTCTCTTTTCACCCGGAACTGTATTTTTATTTACTGTAATTCCCGCACGTCCAAGAGCTTCTTCTGCTTCTTTACCGCTAAATTCTTTATTTAAGAAGCTAACAAGAACAAGATGATTGTCCGTACCTCCACTTACCAAATCATATCCTCTTTCCATTAATACTTCCGCAAGTACTCTAGCGTTTGCTTTTACCTGTTTTGCGTATTCTTTCCAAGATTTTTCCAGATTCATTTTAAATCCGACAGCTTTTGCCGCAATTACATGTACAAGCGGACCACCTTGAATTCCTGGGAAAATAGCTGAATTTATCTTTTTAGCATATTCTTCGTTGTTTGTAAGAATAAGTCCTCCTCTAGGACCTCTAAGAGTTTTATGAGTAGTTGTAGTTACCACGTCGCAGTGAGGGAACGGATGTGGATGCTCACCTGCTACTACAAGTCCTGCAATATGGGCAACATCAGCCATTAAAATAGCTCCCACTTCATCGGCTATTTCTTTAAATTTAGCAAAATCAATCTCTCTTGGATAAGCACTCGCACCACATACAATCATTTTTGGTTTTACGATTTTTGCTATATCCCTTACTCTGTCATAATCTATTCTACCTGTTTTTTCATCAATTCCATAAGAAAATGAGTGATAATGTTTTCCTGAAAAATTAACTTTTGCTCCGTGAGTTAAATGCCCTCCGTTGCTTAAATCCATTCCAAGAAGTTTTTCAAGCGGTTTCATTAAAGCCACATATACGGCACCATTAGCCTGACTTCCGGAATGCGGCTGAACATTTGCAAATTCGCATCCAAAAAGAGCTTTTGCCCTGTCAATTGCCAGCTGTTCTATCATATCGGCATATTCACATCCACCGTAATATCTTTTTCCAGGATATCCTTCAGCGTATTTATTCGTAAACACGCTTCCCATAGCTTCCATAACTTCAGGAAGAGTAAAGTTTTCACTTGCAATCATTTCTAAATGATTAGTTTGTCTTTCAAGTTCTTTTTCTATTATCGAATAAACATCAGCGTCATAATTTTTTAATAAACTCATAATATCTCCTTTTATTTATTTTATATCGTCTTTATCTTTAATCTCTTTTTTAGGTTTCATAGTTGGGAATAATATCACATCTTTAATAGAATGTGAATTAGTTAAAAGCATTACAAGCCTGTCAATTCCTATACCTTCCCCAGCCGTAGGCGGCATTCCATATTGAAGTGCACGGATATAATCATAATCCATATCCATACCTTCTTCATCACCTTTTGCTTTTGACTCAAGCTGAGCTTTAAACCTTTCATACTGGTCAAGCGGGTCATTTAATTCGTTAAATCCGTTTGCAATTTCACGTCCTGCAATAAACAATTCAAATCTTTCCGCAAATTCAGGATTTTTATCGCTTCTTCTAGCAAGTGGAGAAATTTCAATAGGAAATTCTGTAACAAACGTAGGATTAATAAGTTTGCTTTCTACAAATTCGTCAAAAAGCTCAGCCCAAAGTTTGCCTTTTGAATCAATATGCTTATCAAGCTCTACTCCATGTTCTTTTAAATATTTTTTCATAGCCTCAACATCTTCCAAAATTTCTTCAGGCACTCCTCCAATCTTAACTAAAGCATCTTTATAAGTAATTGTTTTCCAATCATCAAAATCTATAATCATATCTCCGTATTCAAGTTTTTTCGGAAGATTTAATCTCTCAAACAGATAATCAAACAGCTCACGAGTTAATTTCATTAAGTCTTCCATAGTATGATAAGCCCAATAAAACTCTATCATAGTAAATTCAGGATTGTGGGTATGGTCAATTCCTTCGTTTCTAAAGTTTCTATTAAGCTCAAACACAGCTTCAAAACCACCAACTATCAGTCTTTTTAAAAAAAGTTCAGGTGCAATTCTAAGGTTCATATCAATATCTAAAGCATTATGATGAGTCATAAAAGGTCTGGCGTTCGCCCCGCCTACAACAGTATGAAGCATAGGTGTTTCAACTTCTAAAAATCCTTTTTTTAAGAAAAACTCCCTTACAAGACTTACTATTTGACTTCTAAGTTTAAATCTGTCTCTTGTCTCTTTATTCATAATCATATCAAGATATCTTTGACGATATTTAGCTTCGACATCCTGAAGTCCATGGAATTTTTCAGGAAGCGGGTGAACGGCTTTTGTAAGAATTCTTACATCATCAGCGTGGATACTAAGCTCTCCGGTTTTTGTTACGAACGGATAACCCGTAACTTCCACAATATCCCCTACTTCCAATGTCTTTTTAAGTAAATTAAACTTATCACCCAAATCATTTTTGCTCATATAAACCTGAAGCATTCCCGTTTCGTCTTCTATTTTAAAAAATGCGGCTTTTCCCATAAGCCTTAAAAACTTAACACGCCCTGCTACCGTAAATTTTCTATTTTCATCTCTTCTATTTTCAAGTTCTAAAACATCTTTATTTTTTTCTAAAAACTCGGCTATTTTCGTATCTCTTTTTGAATTATGGTCATAAGGATTAAATCCTTCTTCTTTTAATTTCTCGGCTTTAGCCATTCTTTGTTTTACATATTCGTTAGAAAACATTTATCTCCTTTTAAGGTTTTAATTTAAAATTTTAGCATTTTTAGAAAGTTTTTCTAAATCTTTGGAAGTTATATTCATAATCTTATCTCCAACTTTTAACATCACAGGAAACATAAAACTATTTTGGACATATTTTTTAGCATATTCTCTAATAAAAGCAACTTGATAAAGCAATACAATAATTACGGAAATCAGCAAAAAAAACTTTAAACTTCCAAATAAAAACCCTAAAATTTTATCAATGCCTCCAAGAGCGGATATCTTTAGAATTTTACTAAATAAAAATCCTATAAATACAATAAAAAGCCACACCCCAACAAATACGGCTATAAAACCAACTAAATCTATAGCTGAAGGATTAGGTATTTTAAAAATATAACTATTAATATAATTCCCTGCCTGATGATGATATTTTGAAGCGGCGATAAGACCTCCTATTATTCCTATAAGCCCGGATATTTCCTTTATAATTCCATTAAAAAATCCCTTTATTCCTAAGATTAAGGTAATACCTATAATCACAGCATCAAAAATATTCATCTATTCCTCACTTATAAAAAAGCCGTTTTTACTATCTTGTTTTGTCCTGTAAAGAGCCTCGTCCGCCCTTTTTATTAAAGTTTCTATAGTATCTCCTTTTTTATGTTTGGCAATTCCTACAGATACTGTCATACGAATAATATTATCTTTATATTTCAAAGCCGTTTTAGAAATTTTTTGGACTATTTTTTCTATAATTTTTTTAACATTTTGCAAATTGGCCCTGTTGAAAACTATAATAAACTCATCGCCTCCGTATCTGTATATTTTATCAGTACTTCTTATCATATGCTTTATTATATCGGTAAGTTTTATTAATACAAAATCTCCGACTAAATGACCGTAAGTATCATTAACGTTTTTAAAATCATCCAAATCTATAACGGCTATAACCAAATCTAAATCTTTATCTTTTCCTTGTTCTAAAATCTTATTTAAATCATTCTCAAGCGCTTTTCTGTTATAAGCTTTTGTAAGAGGGTCTATAAGAAGGTCTTTATAAGCCTTATTAAGCTCACTTTCCAAAGTTTTTATTTTTTCTTCCATTTTGTTTATTTTATCTATTAAACTGCTGCTAAATTTAAAAACAAGCTCTTTAACTTCTTCACTGTCAGTCAAATCAACCTCTTCTATTATCTCTTTTGATTCTTTTTTTATCTCCTGAGACGTAGATGCAATAGTCTCAATTGCATTTTTTGTTAACGTCAAAATTTTTTCATTAGGATTATTTAAACATAGCAACTTAGGATTTATATGCTCAAGAAGTTTTTTTTCACCGACAATAGAATTAAAAACTTCTTTGTAATATAATGGATACGGAGCTTTACCTGCTTTTTCCAACTCTTCCAATGTTTTTTGGGAAATCTCTTTAATCAATTCTTCCATCAACAGACCTTTTATGATATTATTTATAAAATTATACTAAATCTAAGGAGAAAAATTGAGAATAACGAAAAAAGAAGCTATAGATTTAATAAAAAACGAAGATTTGATATCCCTTGGAAAAATGGCCCTTAAGAAAAAAAGAGAACTTCATCCAAAAAAAATAACCACTTTTATAGTAGATAGAAATATAAATTATACCAATACCTGTTGGGTTGACTGCAAATTCTGCGCTTTTTACAGACACAAAAAAGATAAAGACGCTTATATTTTAAGTTTTGAGGAAATAGACAAAAAAATAGAAGAACTTTTAGAAATAGGCGGTACTCAGATCCTTTTTCAAGGAGGAGTTCATCCAAATTTAAAAATAGACTTTTATGAAAATCTTGTAGAACATATTCATAAGAAATATCCGCAAATTACCATTCATGGATTTAGCGCACCTGAAATTGACTATATT
>JBDONV010000162.1:0-2489 GCA_039831165.1 Nautiliaceae bacterium
ATAGAAAATGTAGTAAAAACTACTATTTTTCTTGATGATATTAATAATTTTACGGCGGTAAATGAAGTATATGCGGAATATTTTTCTCATAAACCGGCAAGAAGCACGGTTGCCGTAAAAGAGCTTCCAAAAGGTGCAAAAGTAGAGATAGAGTGTATAGCGGTTATCGGAGATTAATCTTAAACAAAGCTTAAATTAAGTTTTGTTTAAGTTTGAGAGTGTAATATTTCACACTAAAAAACCAATTAAAGGGTTAAGAGAATGTATGCAGTAATTAAACATGGTGGAAAACAATATAAAGTAAATGTTGGAGACGTATTAGACCTTGATAGAATTGAAGGAGCGGAGCCAAAACAAACTATTGAAATTAGCGATGTTTTGTTGGTATCCGGAGATGAAACTAAAGTAGGTACTCCGACTGTTGACGGGGCAAAGGTCGTTTTAGAAGTAATCGGAAACTACAGAGGTAAAAAAGTTATTATTTTCAAAAAGAGAAGAAGAAAAGACTCTAAGAAAAAAAGAGGATTTAGAAGAGATTATACAAAAGTTAGAGTTAAAGAAATTATAGCTTAATTTAAGGAGACAAAATGGCACATAAAAAAGGGCAAGGCTCAACTCAAAATAACAGAGACTCAGCCGGTAGAAGACTCGGCGTTAAAAAATTCGGTGGAGAGTTCGTAAGGGCTGGAAATATTATTATCAGACAAAGAGGAACAAAAGTTCATCCTGGAAATAATGTAGGACTTGGAAAAGACCATACTATTTATGCTTTAATAGACGGATACGTAAAGTTCGAAATTAAAGATAAAAACAGAAAAAAAGTATCAGTTTACCCTACAAAAGATTAATTCTCTTCTTTTTTCCTTCTTGACTTTGTATAATTTTATAAATTAAATTTAGGGCTTTAGTATGAAAATACTTATTGTGGCATTTTTAGTGTCTGTATCTTTTGCTAAATGGATAATTTTTACTTCGTCTCATAAAAAAGTAATGGCACAAATAGATAAGGTAGAGTATAATAAATCTTTTATAAAAGTTGAAGAAAAAAAGGAAATTGGCAAAAAGGGTTTTATAAGATTTTATAAGACCGAAATAGTGAAAAAGCCCGTGTATAATTATTATTTTTTTTATCAAAATAATTTAATTTATAAAGTTAAATGTTTTAAAGAGTTGGATTTATTTAAAGATTACATTTTTATTAAATGCAAATAGGAGGAAATATGTTTGTTGATAATATTAAGCTTACCGTCAAATCCGGTAAAGGCGGAGCCGGATGTGTAAGTTTTAGACGTGAAAAGTTTGTACCAAAAGGCGGACCTGACGGAGGGGATGGAGGAAAAGGCGGAGACGTTATTGTTGAATGTGATAATAATACTCATACTCTCTCTCATTTTAAAGGTAAAAGATTACTAAAAGCAAAAAACGGCCGTCCAGGAGAGGGCAGAAAAAAACATGGGGCAAACGGAGAGGATTTAATTTTAAAAGTGCCTCCTGGAACGTTAATAAAAGATGCAAAAACAGGGGAAATTCTTTTAGATATGAAATATCACGGAGAGAGAAAGGTTTTGTTGGAAGGTGGAAGAGGAGGTCTTGGAAACTGGCATTTTAGAGGTAGTAGAAATCAAGTACCAAGATACGCTCAACCTGGAGAAGAGGGAAAAGAGCTTGAGATTGTAATGGAGCTTAAACTTATTGCAGATGTTGGGCTTGTAGGGTTTCCTAATGCCGGAAAGTCAACTTTAATTTCAGCTCTAAGCAACGCAAAACCGGAAGTTGCAAATTATGAATTTACCACACTTACACCAAAACTGGGAGTTGTAAAAATAGATGAATATAGAAGCTTCGTCATGGCCGATATTCCCGGAATTATCGAAGGGGCCCACGCGGGAAAAGGTCTTGGGCTTGAGTTTTTAAAACATATAGAAAGAACCAAAATTATTCTTTACGTAATTGATTTAGCATCATATAGAGACCCTGTTTATCAGTTTAAAACCCTGCAAAAAGAGCTGAAAAATTACAGTGAAAAACTTGCAAGCAGAGATTATGCTATAGCGTTAAATAAAGTGGACACGGTGGACATTTCAAAAGTTGAGGAATTTTTTGAAAAGTTAGGAATAGAAAAAACAGAGCCGAAATACGGAGCTGACCCTGAACTTCCGTGTCATTTTGATAATAAAACGTTTGTACTTCCTATCAGTGCGGCGGCAAGAATAAATCTTGAGGCTTTAAAATTTGCTTTAGCGGATATGGTGGAAAAAGCTAAAAAAGAAGAAGAAAATGAAGAAAATGAAGAGACTGGTATTTAAAGTAGGCACCGCAACGCTTTATGAAAACGGAAAACTCTCTCCAAGAATCGATAAGATAGTGGAATTACTTTCAAAACTAAACAGAGAGTATGAAGTTATGCTGGTAAGTTCGGGTGCCGTTGGAGCCGGATATACGAAATGTCCTCTTGATAAAAGTAAGCTTGAAAACAAACAAGCCCTGGC
>JBDONV010000255.1:0-2482 GCA_039831165.1 Nautiliaceae bacterium
GCATCTGTTTTTCTATAAATTTAACAAGCTCATTTGCTATAAATTTTAATACTTCGTCCCCTACTTTGGTACCAAAAAAATCGTTAATATTTTTAAATTTATCTATATTAAAAACTATAAGTCCGGGTTTTTTAATCTTTTTTAAATCATTATTGAACTTAATCCTGTTTGCAAGAAGGGTAAGCTGGTCATATTCGGCAAGAAAAACGGCCTCTTTTATTTTTTCTTCAAGTTTATAAATAAGCACAATAAGACTGATAGTAACGCTCAGTATGAAAAGTATCATAAGCAAAGAAAGAAGTTCAAAAAAACGTAAATCTCTTTTCGTAGTTTTTAAAAAACTTTTTAAAACAGCGTTAAGATAACGCTCTGTAGGATAATTAAGAATTGTTTCTAAATAGTATTTGTATTTAGGGAAATATTTTAAAAATACTTTTAAATTTCTGTAAAAAGCAACATTATACTGATTTTTTCCATTTAAACTTTTTTTTACTTCTTTCAAATTTATCTTTTTTAAAAAATCATTATCAATAGCCGTTTTTGCCAAAAAAACAGAAGAGATTATCTTTAAAAGTTCTTTTTTCGATTTTTCAGTGTTAAAAGAGAGATAAGGAATAGAGTTTCCAAGAAACATAAAAGAATTTTTAACCGGCATATTGTAGCGTAAAAATTCAAAAACCAAATCCTCTTTTTTCAAAAACGCCTTTTTATATTCCAAAAACCTTTCATAAGACAACTTATAATGATTCTTAAAAAACTCATTAGACTCAAGGTCTTTAATAGTGCTTTTAATCCGCTTAACATCCCTTGCTATTAAATCGTTGTTGTAATAAAGATACAAACTTGCGTAAAGTATATGATAATTTAATTTATTTTCTTCTTCTTTTAAAAGATTAATTTTATATAAAATATCGCTGCTATTAATAAAATAATCCCTTGCAAACTTATTAAAATAAAACACCCCTATTATTACTATCAATCCTATTAAACCTGCTATCCATACTTTAAAAGACTTCATTTACCGCTCTTTAATATCTTAGGCATTTCGCCAGTAAGTGTTTGAAAAAAGGCATAAATAGCATCCACGTCTTTTTTTGGCAAATCTATACCCAGATTATACCTTCCCATTAACACTATAGCCTCTTTTAAATTTTTCACACTTCCGTCGTGCATATAAGGGGCCGTAAGGGCTATATTTCTAAGACTCGGAACTTTATATACATATTTATCTTCTTCCCGTTTTGTAACCTCATATCTGTCCCTTCCTCTTGGAAGAGATATCTTCTCAAAAAACACGCCAAGCTTTTGAAATGAGTTTCCTCCCATATTAACACCGTTGTGACATGTTACACAGCCGTATGCCTTAAAAAGAAAATATCCTCTTTTTTCTTCTTCGTTTAAAGCTTTTTTATCTCCTTTAAGATATTTGTCAAATCTGCTGTTTGGAGTAATAAGAGCTTTTTCAAATTCGGCAATAGCGTCATAAACCATATCGGCTGTAATATAATCGCTTTTATATACGTTTTTAAAAAGCTTTTTATACATAGGATTGGCATTTACTCTTTTTTCCAACAGCTCATCGGTCATATCCATCTCAAAATGGTCCTGATTTGCCATTTTGGCCTGCTCCTGGAGGGTTTTAGCCCTCCCGTTCCAAAACTGCCAGCAGTTAAATACGGCGTTAAAAGCAGGCGGGGAATTCATAGGTTTATCAATTCTACCAAATACCCCTATTGAAAACTGTTTATTATCCGCCCCTCCAAATTGAGGCTCATGACAGGAAGCACAGCTAATTTTACCGTCTCTTGAAATATTAGGGTCAAAAAAAAGTATTTTTCCTATAAAAGCTTTATCTTTATTATAATCTACGTGTTCGGGAATGGGGACAATCGGCTGTGCATTTAAGATAACAAATATCGCCAATATCAAAAATTTTTTCACAAAATCCCTTTTTTAATAAGTATAACACTCAATTCTTTTAAGCTTTTCTTCAAAATCCACCATCTCAAAATCAAGTTCGCTTAAAGACGCTATTGTTCCTTTTCTTATATTTTCATAAGGATGCGTATATAAATTGAACCCAAGCTTATATAAAGCGCATCTAACAGGCGTTGCCACGGAATATGTAGTTAAAACGCCTTTTGGGTTTATAATTTTTTTTATATCCTCAAAATACTCTTTAGTCCAAAGTTCTTTATTAACTTTCGGCGAAAAAGCGTCCTGATATATTATATCAACTTTTTTCAAACTTTTTATAAATTCTCTCGCATCCTTTATTTGAACATCTATTGTAACATTTTCATCTTTATAATACAAATTTTCGCTGACCTCATTTATTATATGTTTAATGGAATTAAATTCTAATGGATAATCGAAATTTTTAAGGCTTTTTATAAGATTTAAATCAAGTTCGGGAGAGATTATTTTAAGTTTAACCCCCTCAGGTCTTTTAAGAACGCTTAAAAAAGAATTATATCCAAGC
>JBDONV010000219.1:0-2481 GCA_039831165.1 Nautiliaceae bacterium
TTTGAAATAATAACTGATAGAAGAGAAGCTATTAAAAAAGCGCTTGATATCGCAAAAGAGAAAAATATGACGTTGATGATTTTAGGTAAAGGCGATGAAAATTATATTGAATACTGCGGGAAAAAGATAAGTTACAGCGACAGGGAGACGGTAAAAGAATGTTTGAAATAGTTAAGGGCGATATAAAAAATTTCAGGGGAGATTATATTATAAATCCTAGTAATACTATTTTAAAGCTTGGAAGCGGTGTTAGCGGTGTTTTAAAAATTATGTGTCCTATGCTTCAAAAGGTTATGGATGAATGGATAGAAAAACATGGGTTTTTAAATCCCGGAGAGATTGCTATTAGCGTTTATCCCTGTGAAGAGTATGAATGGGCAATTCACGCAGCTGTTATGGATTATAGACCTGGGGCTGTGAAAATAGCTCCAAATTATAAAAGAATAGAAAAAATATGTAAAAATACAGCAGAGTATCTCAACGATAAAGATGCTCTAGTAATTACACCGTATCTTGGTACTGGAGTTGGAGGACTTGATAAAACGGTTGTGAGGGAAATTATGAAGAATTATTTTGAGCCTGTAAAGGCAAAAGTCGTTTTAGTTGAGAGAATGTGATATAATTAATAAATGATTAATACTTTAAGATATAATAGGGCTAAAAAAAGGAGTGTGCATGCAAATGCCAAAACCAAAAAATATAATGTTTATGTGTCAGGTAAAAAGACCTCCGAGTTTTCCTAAACCTAGCTGCGTAAGAGAGGGTACTGAAGATTTACTGCCTTATATTCAGCAAAAAATGATGGACATGGGAATAGACCCTATGGTTAACTGGATAGTGCCTACAGGGTGTCTTAACAGATGTAATTTCGGACCTGTTATGCTTGTGGAACCCGGAAGCTATATGTATGTAGATTTAAATAAAGAAAAAATTGACAGAATTTTAAAAGAACATATTATAGAAGGAAAACCAGTTGAAGAATATCTAATTCCTGAGGAATTTTGGGCGTAAGGGTAAAAAATGACGATAGATATGCTTTATAGCAAAATTCACAGGGCCACTGTTACGGATGCAAATCTTAATTATGTGGGCTCTATTACCATTGATGAGGAACTTATGGAAGAAGCTAATTTACTTGTAGGACAAAAAGTCGATATAGTAAATATCAATAACGGTGAAAGATTTTCTACATATGTTATTAAAGGCGAAAGAGGCAAAAGGGATATCTGTTTAAACGGGGCGGCTGCCAGAAAAGTTCATCCTGGGGATAAGATAATTATTATAGCTTATGCCAAGATGACTTTGGAAGAAGCTAAAAAATTTAAGCCTTTTGTCTTAATTGTCGATGATAATAACAATATTATAGAAAAGACAACCTATTTACAGGATTAAAAATGAAAACAATTGAGATAAAGGTAAGCGACTCCAAACTTAAAAAAGTGTTGATGCTTTTAGAATCGTTAAAAGGTGAAATTATCAATCAGTTTCAGGTAAAAGAAATAGATAAGGATTTTGAAGAAGTAAAAAAAGAACTTGAACTTTTAAAGAAAACCGGAAAATCACCTAAAAATGCAAGAGAATTTTTAAATGAGTTATGAAGTTAAAGTTTTAAAAACAGCTCAAAAAGATGTGAAAAAACTATATAAAAAATATAAAAATATTAAAAATGACCTGCTCAGTCTTATAGAAATTTTAGAATCAAACCCTAAAAGAGGAATTCATTTAGGAAAAAATTTTTATAAAATCAGAATAAAAAACAGTGATAATTTAAAAGGTAAAAGCGGAGGATACAGAGTAATATATTATTTGCTTAATGAAAACAACGAAGTATGGATTTTAAAAGTTTATTCTAAATCGGATATAGATAATATATCAGATGAATATATATTTTCATTATTAAATAAGGAGGAATAATGTTTGGAAATATTGATTTAAACGAAATGATGCAGAAACTCCAGGAACAGATGCAAGAGGCAGATAATAAAACTTATACTGCAAAAAGCGGCGGAGGGCTTGTAGAAGCCACGGTTAACGGAAAATTTGAAGTTGTCGATTTAAAAATAGACGATTCTTTACTCGAAGATAAGGAGTCTTTGCAGATTCTTTTGATGAGCGCTATAAATGACGCTATAAAAATGGCGGTGGAGGATAAAAAAGCCCAGGCTATGAATATGTTTGGCGGGCTTAATCTAGGACAATGAAAAAACTTCTTTTTTTCCTTCCTTTATTACTTTTTTCTTTAAATATAGATTTTTCTCCCTGTGTTAAAAAATATGCTTATATAAATTCCATTATACCAGTTACCAAAACCCGGGCGGTTACTTTCAGTAAACCTGGTGAATATATTTTTTATGATGAGTTTACAGGAATGTATGTAGTGAGCTCCAGTAATAAGACTTATGTTTATCTTTATAATACTCCGAAAATAGGTTGGTTTATGGCTGCTTTAAATTATGAGTCGGCTTATGGGGGTACATATGC
>JBDONV010000159.1:0-8689 GCA_039831165.1 Nautiliaceae bacterium
CATAAACAGTTACATTTTCAAAAGAGATTTTAAGTTTGTCTTCATCACACTCAATCCCGCTTGCCCCAATGGTTGAGGCAATTCTACCCCAATTTGGGTCTTCTCCGAAAATAGCCGTTTTTACAAGCAAAGAGTTTGTAAGCGCTTTTCCCGCTATTTTTGCTTCTTTTTTATCTTTTGCTCCCGTTACCACAAAAGCCACCGTCTTAGTAGCTCCTTCTCCATCTCTTACTATATCAAGAGCAAGTTTAAGCATTACCTGTTTTAAAGCTTCTTTAAAAGCCTGCTTTTCATACCCTCCGTTTCTTGTGGTCATTAAAAATACGCTGTCATTTGTAGAAGTATCCCCATCTACGCTTATCGCATTAAAAGTAGCCTCGTTATTTTCTTTTAGTATTTCCCACATATCTTCTTGGGGTATATCGGCATCGGTCGTAATAAAACAGAGCATTGTAGCCATTGCCGGATTTATCATACCGGCTCCCTTGGCAACTCCCCCTATTTTAAATTTTCCAAAATCTCCTTCAACTTCAAAGGCTATCTCTTTTTCAAAAGAATCAGTAGTCATAATCGCTTTTGCAAACTTATTAGAATCTCTTTCATTTAAATCAAGCTTATCAACAGCATTTTTTATTTTTTCTTTGTTAAGTCTAACTCCAATTACCCCAGTTGAACTCATAATAGGATTTAACGTATTAATCTTTTTATTTATATATTCCATAAGCTCTTCAATATCCGATATACCTTTTTCACCCGTTAAAGCGTTTGCATTTTTGGAATTTGCTAAAATAAAATTTGTTTTTGTTATATTTTTTCTTTTTACATATTTAATAGGTGCCGCCTGAAACTTATTAGTGGTAAATAAATAAACAATATCCATAGGTTTATCGCTTCTTATAAAGCCAACGTCATATCCGTCTTTTTTAAACCCGGCGTTTACCGCCGAAGCATATATACCATCAACCGCACAGAGACCCCCTTTAATAGGCGTTATTCTAAATTTACACTCCATTCTACATCCTTCATTTTCAATTTTCTATATTATATAAAGTCTAATTCTTTTGGTTTAGTTGTGCTTCTTATTATTTTTCTGGCTTTTCTCATATCTTTGGCCGTTCCTATAATCAACAACACATCTCCGGGTTTAATAGTAACATTACCTTTTGGAATGGGAATAAATTTACCATTTTCCTCTTTTATACCGACAACCGTAACATCAAAAAGCTCTCTTAAATGAGCATCTTTTAATTTTTTATAAGCAATCCATGATTTTTTGCTCACGGTAATTTCTTCCAAATCAAGAGGAGTATCTACGGAATATACAAATTCTTCCAAAATATTTTTAACATCAGGGTCTACGGTTATAGCGGTAATTCTTTTTGCTATAAGTTTAGTAGGAGAAAGCACTTCATCAGCACCTAGTCTTTTTAATTTTTCTATTTCTTCTTCCGTATTCGCTACGGATAAAATATAATAAGGATGTCTTTTTAAATCTTTTTCATAAAGCCTTACACTACTTACCACGGCAATATTGTCAGGAATATTATTTGATAAAGTAATTACACCTTTAGCGCTGCTTAAATGTGATTTTTTTAAAGCCAACAAAGTATGCGGTTCAGATTGAATATAAAAAGGATATTTATACTTTTGAGCGATTTGTTCTAAATGTTCGTTAGGGTCGACTACGACAAAAGGAATATGAGCGTGTCTCAATTCTTTTGTCAGTTCAATAGTATAGTCGTTATGATAGCACACAACCACATGATTTTTAAGTCTGGCTATTTTATAAAGCATTCTATTCTCCTTAAGCAGCGCTAAAAGACGCCCTTTATTAATCGTATCGACAATAACCCCAAGGGCATAAGAAAAAACCGCAAAACCCGCTATAATCAAAAATATGGTAAAAATTCTTCCTATCTTGGAAATAGGAGCTATTTCTCCAAATCCTACAGTAGTAAAAGTAATTCCGGTCTGATATAAAGCATCCATTAAAGAAAAATTATCTATCCATATATAACCCAAAGTACCGAACAACATAACAAGAATAGTTAAAATTACAGGGGCTCTGAAAGGTTTTAATTCAGACCATATATCAGCAGATAAATCAACTTCCAGTTTTTTACTTTTTTCCCAATGAAGAAATGTAATAAGCTTATTAAAAAAAGATTGTTTTAAATTAAAAGATTTCATTTATACCCCGAAAAAGGGGAAACTTATACTGATTTTTTCAAGCTTTTAAGACAGCTTGTACAAATTTTAATTCTTTTTTTCTCACCGTCTATTTCAATTCTTACATGTTGAATATTCGGGTCGAATTTATGTCTTGTTTTTCTGTTTGAGTGGCTCACTCTGTTTCCGAATTGAGGACCTTTACCACAGATTTCGCATCTTCTAGCCATTGTCGTCCTTTATTATTTTTTAGAGTTTGAAATTATATCAAAAAAAATCATCTACTATTATTAAATAATTTCCTTATAAAAAGGAATTAATGCAACTCTTCATTTAGTTTAACTTCTCTTCTGCTTCTAAACGCAACCATTTTTCCTTTTGTAGTGTCAAATCTGTAATGAACACCGTTAAGCCCTGCTAGCTCAAGACCTTTAAAATACTCTTTATATTCAGCTTTCCATTCAGGATTTACTTCTTTAATTTTATTAAATTCATCTTCGCTTATCCAGATTTTAGTACCTTCAAGTACAGCAATTCCGGCATCAACAATGCATCCGTCCCCTAAAGGAATACCTGTTACGCTATTTGCTCCAAGAAGCGTGTTTCTTCCTATAGTAACAGGATTTCCGTTTGTTCCGCTGAGAACTCCTAAAATAGAAGCTCCTCCACCAACATCGGCACCCTCTTTTACAACGGCGCTTGAGCTGATTCTTCCCTCAACCATAACCGGACCTTCAGTACCAGCATTAAAATTAATATAACTAGCTCCAGGCATTACGGTTGTTCCCGGTGCAAGCTGAGCCCCCATTCTAACTTTAGCTGTATCAAGAATTCTAATATTGTCTTCAGGTACAATATGTGAAAGATATCTTGGAAATTTATCTACATATTCCACTTCAGGATAAGCATCGCGAAGTTTAAGCTCAATCTCATTCGCTCTTAAATAATCAAGCTCAATAGGAACGTTTCCAACCCATGCACAGTTATGAAGCACTCCAAAAGCCCCGTTTAGGTTAATACTTCTTAAAGGAACTTTTCTTTGAGAGAGAGCATACAATTTAAGATATACGGCCTCTACGCTTTTTGGATTTGTATCTTCAAATAAAAAGCATATTCTATAATTATCATAATTATCCTCTTCAAAAATTTCTTTTAATACTTTAAGGACTTGAATATTTCTGTGTTTATCACCTACAGCCTCGGCAACCAAATCTTCTCCAAAATAATTAAGAGCCGTATCTACAAATTCTTTAGTTATAGGAGCTACGAATTCACTGCCGCTAAAATCAACATCAACCCCCGTTTCAATTAAACTTTTTATAAAGACAGCCGCACTGCCGAAATTTTCGTTCCAGTTAATTACCGGGTAAGTGGCTTGCAAAATTTTATCATGATTTAACTGTCCAAGGTCAACCCTTGCAATACCGAATGCCAAAGGTTTTTTATAATTTTCTATATTTTTCACCAATTTTTCAAACATCGTCATCCTTTTTAATTGAATTTTATCATAATTTGCACTTTTTAGGTTTAAGCTCACACCTAAGGGCAAGCTCTATAAGTTTTTCGGCAAGCTCTTTAGATTTGTCGATAACATAAACATTATGATTTTTATAAAATTCTTTTTCAACCTCATCGTCCGTTAACACGATAATATTTAAATTAGGGTTAATATTAAGAAGATTTTCCGTAATTAAATGCGTATGTTCTTCATTAAGCGTAGTAATTATAACGGCACTCGCATTTTCTACGTTTAGACTCTCAAGCACTCTTTTATTAGCAGCGTTTCCGAAAATTACGTTATCACCATTTTTTAGCCCCTGTTTTACCATTTCTATCTGTTTGTCTATAGCTACATACGGAATACCTGCACTAGTCAGTTTTCTGGCAATTCTTTGGCCTATTTTATCATAACCTATCAAAATAATATGACCTTTAACATCCGCAGGGGCTATTTCATATTCTTCAAAATTCTGAACGTCTTTATCGAAAATATCGGCTATTTTATAAATATATCTTAAAATAAAAGGAGTCAAAATCATAGAAATAACAACCACTACCACTAGCTTTTGCAAAAGATTGCCATCTACCAGATTATATTTCCCAAGCAGCGCAAAAATAACAAAAGCAAACTCACCTACTTGAGAAAGAATAAAAGCCGTTTTTATAGCTATACGGTTATGTTTAACAAAATATTTAAGCATCAGATAAATAACACCCGCTTTAAGGGCCATAATAGCAACCGTCATAATTAAAATAGAGCCTATGTTCTCAACTACAAATTTTATGTTTACCATAAGCCCTACAGATACAAAGAAAATACCTAAAAGCAAATCCCTAAAAGGCACAAGGTCCGCTTCAATCTGATATTTATATTTGGTTTCACTTAAAATCATACCCGCCAAAAACGCTCCTAAAGAATAGCTAAGACCAAAAAAGTGGGCTATTTCGGCGGCAGTTAACACAACCAGCAAAACTGTAGCCATAAATATTTCGTCTGATTTTGTTTTTGTGGCATGGCTTATTATAAAAGGTGCAATATACTTTCCGTAAATAATAATAAAAACTCCAAGAGCCAAAAATCCGGCTATCGTTTTTAAAACAAGTTGCGTAAGATTAGCGTCTTTATTTACAATAATGGAAATCGCTATCAAAATAGGAATTACCGCAATGTCCTGAAATAGCAAAATTCCAAGAGCGATACGACCGTAAGGTTTTGATATTTCACGACTTTCGTTTAAAAGTTTTAATACTATGGCGGTAGAACTAAGAGCTAAAGCAGAACCTATAACAAACGCTATTCTTATATCTACGTTAAAAAGCCACCAAAACACAAAACCAAATACGCTTCCCACTATCGTCATTTCGGCAAGACCGAACCCAAATACCTCTTTTTTCATGGATTTGAGTTTTTCAGGTGAAAACTCAAGCCCTATCATAAACATTAAAAACACAATTCCAAGCTCGGCAACCACTTCTATAGTATGTTTATCCAGATGAAAAATATTCGAAATAATAATTCCTGTAAAAATATATCCAATAATAGGAGGAATTTTAAACCTCGCAAAAGGTATGTTAAAACTAAGAGCAATAAAAAGTAAAACTATTACAACCAGAATAGGACTAACCATTAATAACCTTTACAATAACTTCTCTTTCCCTAGGTCCGTCAAACTCTACAAGATAAATCCCCTGCCACTCTCCAAGCAGAACATCTGCATTTTCTACTATAAATGTCAAATTACTTCTTAAAAAAGCGGCTTTTAAATGAGCTCTGGCGTTTGAATGAGAATAATCCCTAAA
The DNA here is from genome assembly GCA_039831165.1 of Nautiliaceae bacterium. Classification (GTDB taxonomy): domain Bacteria; phylum Campylobacterota; class Campylobacteria; order Campylobacterales; family Nautiliaceae; genus Caminibacter. The sequence continues at coordinate 5,470 of JBDONV010000159.1, forward strand.
AGGTACTATATCCTTTAACATTCCAAGCAAATCCCTTTTTAACGTAGCATCGCTTTTTTCAAAAACTATTAAGCTCGCCGTAGAATGGGGGCAAAAAACAACCGCTATACCATCTTTAACTCCGCTTTTTATAACCGTTTCTTTTACTTCCCTGGTTATATCTATAACTTCTGATTTATAATTGGTTTTTATATTAATTTTATGCATATTTCTCCTTTAACTTTATGAATTTTTATTTAAAAACTCTTTTAAAAGCTTATACTCCCTTTTATCAAAATAACGCGTTTTTCCCGTAGGCAATGCATTAAGAGATACCCATCCGTATGAAAGTCTTTTTAAATCAAGAACATCTCTTCCAAAATGGGCAAAAAATCTTCTAAGTTCCCTGTTTTTACCTTCTCCTATGGCTACTTTTAAAGTGGAGTATTTAGGATCGTTTTTTATAATCTGATAACTTAAAAAAGGTTTTAATTCCATTTTTTTATCCCTGGCAAGTTCATGAGCACCTTCTTTACCTACCATAATGCCTTCTTGCATAGCCTTTTCCATCTCAGGGGTAATGTTTCCTTTAATTCTGAGTTTATACACTCTTGGAAGGTCACTATTCATTAAAGCATCCGCAACTTTAGGAGAATCAGTTAAAATCAAAAGACCTTCACTTGCAAAATCAAGCCTTCCTACTGGAATAAAATGTCTGTATTTTTTTGGAAGAGAATCGTATATCGTTTTTCTTCCCCTGTCGTCTTTTTTTGTTACAAGTTCGCCTCTTGGCTTATTATATACTATACATGTATATTTTGTGCTTTTTTTAACGGGTCTGCCATTAACGGCTACTTTATCGCCAGGCTGTACATCGTATGCGGGATTTGTTACAACAACCCCGTTTACTTTTACTTTCCCGTCAAAAATTAATTTATCAGCTTCTCTTCTTGAATAAGTCGTATGATGACTTATAAATTTATTTAATCTCAATATATCTCCTTATATTTTTATTTTATTCCGGCTTCTACTAAATCGTGAATATGAATAACCCCTATTACTTTACCATTATCATCTTCTACGGGCAACAGTTGAATTTTATTCTCTTCCATAAATTTAAGGGCATCGCTTGCCAAAATATCGGCCTTAACACTTTTAGGGTTTAACGAAGCGAAACTTAAAGCTTTTTTATTCAAATCAAAATTTTCGCTCATCATCGCCCGCCTAAGGTCGCCGTCGCTTAAAAGAGCCTTTATTTTTCCTTTATCAAGAAAAAGAATATGTCCTATTTTACCCTCGGTCATTTTTATTATCGCTTCTTTTAACGTATCGTTTTCATCTGCCACTGGAAAATCTTTTTTCATCAAATCTTTTACTTTTATAAAAAGTCTTTTTCCAAGAGAGCCTCCCGGATGAAAAGAAGCAAAATCCTCTTTTGTAAAATTTCTTTTTTTCATAAGGCAAACGGCTAACGCGTCTCCCATAGCAAGAGTCAGAGTTGTAGAACTTGTAGGGGCGATATTTAAAGGACACGCTTCTTTATCTACATGAATATTTAAAACCACATCCGCATACCTCGCAAGAGTGGAATTTTTATCTCCAGTCATTGCAATCAAAGGCACATCAAACCTTTTAATATGAGGCAAAATTTTTATAAGCTCTTCACTTTCCCCGCTATAGCTGATGGCAAGAACACTGTCGTCTTTTGTAATCATTCCAAGGTCTCCATGAAGTGCTTCTGTAGGATGAATAAAAAAGCTAGGCGTCCCCGTGCTTGCAAGGGTGGCTGCTATTTTAGAGCCTATAAGTCCCGATTTTCCAACCCCCGTTACTATAAGTTTTCCTTTTGTATTGTAAGCGATTTCCACGGCTTTATCAATTCCTTTAACATCCGCTTTTAATAGCGCGTCAGCTTCAATATTTAAAACTTCCCTTGCTATTTGAGACAAATTCATATTCTTTCCTTAAAATACTGTTGTATTGAAATTATACCTTACAATTATATATAATTTTAGAATTCACATATTAAAAATCAAGGTTTTAAATGAAAGACATAACCATTGCCATTATTACTTCGGATAATTTCCTCAGAATAAAAACAAGGCTCTTATTAATCCAAGAAGAATTCACAAAAATTGATACATTCGAATCAATTGAAGAACTTAAAAAAAAATATAAACAAACAAATTACGATTTAATTATTACTGATGAAGAAACTTTTGAGAGCAAAAAATTCTCCTTCGTAGATAAAAACACTTTTTTTTTAATTCTAACGGAAAATATGGAAAAAATTTCTAAACTAACCGCTAGAAGATTCTATTTTTCCAAACACTTTTCATCCCAGGAATTTATTCACGAAATAAACACAATTTCCCTTTTAAAATTTTATGAAAAAGAAATGGAAGAAAAAAATAAAAAATTAGAAGAGGCCCTAAAATATATTCAAACGCAAGAAGAAATGGGTGCTGAAAAACAGTTAAATATGATTTTTGACAATATATCTTTTAAAAAGATAAAAAATTACATTTTTGACAACTACTATTCTCCTAAAGACAAACTAAGTGGAGATTCATACATTGCATGGCATAAAGATGGAAAAATTTTTATAGTAATAGCAGATGCTATGGGAAAAGGGTTAAGTGCTTCTTTAACATCAACTCTTACTACCGGTATAGGAAATTATATTTTAAACCATAATATGAATCTGCAAAAAATATTAAACAATTATATTAATTACATAAAAAAAATTTTATTAGAAGATGAAATTCTATGTATGCTTATTTTTAAATTAGATTTAAACACAAACGAATTTCAAATAGTAAATTTTGGAATGCCGCCAATTTATCTCAAAAAAGGTTCTTCCATAGAAAAAATATTGCCTAACAATTTACCAATCTTCAAAGAATCAAAAGAAAAAATAATAATTGACAAATACAATAAAGATTTTGACATGATACTTCTAACAAGTGACGGTTTAATTGAAAGCCTCACAAAAGAAGGAATTCCTTATTATGCCAATTTAAAAAAAATACTTCCAAAAAGTAATTTTTTAAGAGAAATTTTAAAAGATTTTAAAAAAAATGCAATTCAAGATGACGATACCACTGTTTACGCAATAATAAATCAAAAAAATCAACCCAAATACAAAAAGATATTTGAATATAAATCCTCTTTTTCTTCAAAGGAAGATTTAGATAAAATTATTTTAAAAATCGACAATAAATTAAAAGTTGACGAGTTA
>JBDONV010000174.1:0-2469 GCA_039831165.1 Nautiliaceae bacterium
TTTTATCAATTACGAAATTATACCAATATTTCATTTAAACTTTTGATATAATAACTTTTAAAAGGAGGGGATGTGATCCTGGTGGACACCCCGGGCTTCAAACCCGGTGGGGCGGCAGGTGACTGTCCGCCCGGAAGGTTCGATTCCTTCCCCCTTCCGCCAAAAATCAATCAACTTTATATCTAAAATAACGTTTATTGTCTCTTTTTACTATTTCTTCCAAATTATCCAGATAATCAAGATAAGCCACAATATATTTACGGCTCATAGGCATATATTCTTTGAATTTTTTAATATCGATATATCCTTCTTTTTCAATAATTTTTTTCATTTTTTTAATTGCCAAATTTATATTTTTATCCGTAACAAACAAATTATGAGCAAGTCGTATGACTTTTTTAGCGGCTGTCAGCTTTTTCATGGCATTATCACCTACTTTTCTGTCGATATTTAATTTCTCATAAATATTATACGGAGCTTCGGGGGTCAGTCCGGAGTTATCAAGCAGCTTATAAAGCCTGTGTTCGACGGATTTTGTAATATCCACTTCTCCCAAATCTTTTCTTTTGTAAATATTATCTTCTATTATAAGATATCCTTCTTTTACAAATTCATCAAGAACGCTTTTAATAAGTTTATCGCTTGCCCATCTGATTCTCAACTGAAGAGAGGCCGGAGACAGAAAAGCAAATCTGTTTTTTTCATAAATATTTTTAATAATATGGTTAATCTCATTTTTAACATCTGCGGAAAAAATATTGTAATTTTCTTCATCTATAAAGACATTTTCTAACTCTTTTGCTATTTCAAGAGCTTCTTGAGGAGTTAAATTAAACCTTTGATAACTCTGAAGTAGTCCAAACCCTCTTTTATGATTTTGAACCAAAATCTCAAACGCACTCTTAAAATCTTTTCTATCAAGGGCTTTTAGGAGTTTTAGTTTTTTCTTTTTCTTAATAGGGTCGCTTATAGGATTTAATACTTTTCCTCCTCCTACCACGCGCCCTTTATGAAGAATTACAAAAGGGTCTTCATAAACTAAAAACGCTTTTTCATCAAGTTTTAAAGTGGCATATCCTTCTTTATTTTCCGGATCAAACATCAAAAGTCTTCCCGAAATTCTCTTTGCCCCGCTTATAAACAAAACCTCCATATTATGAAAAAGTTCTTTACCTTCAACCGGTTTTACGAATACGTCAATTTGCTTAAATCCTCTTAAATAACCTTTAGTTGAAAGAAGATAACCTTTTTTTAATTCTTTATGGTTTATATTAAGATTAATCGCAACCCTTTGATGTGTATAGGCTTCTTTTACATTTTCTCCATGAACTTGAAGGTTTTTCACAGTTGTTAGGGTTTTAGTTTCGTTTATAAAAATTTTATCTTTAAGTTTAACCTGACCGCTTAAAACGGTTCCCGTTACGACTGTCCCTATACCTTTTAGAGAAAACACCCTATCAATATAATATCTGAAAAATTTAGAATGGGTAATTTCTCTTGGCGGCAAATTAAAAAGATAATCTTTTAATTTTTCTATACTTTTTTTATCATAAATTGACGTTTCGAAAATCTCAAGCAATTTTAAATTTTTATATTTTGCCACTAAATTCTTTATTTCATTTTTTCTTTTTTCAATTGTTTCCACGTTAGCCAAATCACATTTTGTAAGAGCGATTATTATGTTTTTAACTTTAAGAATATTTAATACTTCAAGATGTTCGATAGTCTGCGGCATTATACCTTCGTTTGCGTCTATGGCAAAAAGCGAAGCGTCAAACCCAAACGCTCCGCTAATCATATTTTTTACAAGTTTTTCATGTCCCGGAACGTCTATAAAAGCTACGTTTACATCCCCTCTTTTCATATTGGTAAAACTCAAATCAATAGTTATTCCTCTTTCTTTTTCTTCTTTAAGCTCATCCCCGTTATATCCGGTCATTGCTTCTATAAGAGATGTTTTACCGTGGTCTACGTGACCGGCCGTTCCTATAATTACATTACGCATTTTTTACCTCGCAAGTTATGAGAGAATTTATAATTTGGGCTAATTTTTCTATTTCGTCATCCTGAACACTTCTCATATCCAAAACGAAACGTTCATTTTCTATTCTTCCTATCACACGATTTTTACGCATATTTTCTTCCCATTTTTTTGCGTTGCCTTTTATTTCTACTATTACGGTTGGGATTTTACGATTTGGCATCGTTCCCCCTCCTACATATGTATGAGAATTTTTAATCTCGGCTTTAAGCAAAGGAGTTAAAGATAAAAGTTTTTTGGCTTTTTTTACCAAATCTTCTTCGGTCTGGAATATTGATTTTAGAGTCGGTATTTTTTCATACTCTTCTTTTATATACGCCATAGCCGTAGCTTCAATGATAGAGAGTGTTATTTTATCTACTCTAAACATTCTTAATATCTGATTTTTTTTGAGTTTATCTATCAGCTCTTTTTTACCGAGAATTATG
>JBDONV010000026.1:0-2453 GCA_039831165.1 Nautiliaceae bacterium
TGAAATTATTTTAGTGTTGCAAAAAATAGTAAAAGAAATAATAAATGCAAGCGAACAAATAGATGTTTATACAAGAGAAACAAAAGATATGTTAGACTCTTCACTTGATTGGGCAAGTCATGAATTTCAGAATTCCCAGCAAGGCTTAATGGAAAGGGCCAAAACGCTAGAAGACTCCACAGCTTCTATTGCAGAGATGGTTAATTTAATTAAAGATATAGCGGACCAGACAAATTTATTAGCTCTTAATGCCGCGATAGAAGCTGCAAGAGCCGGAGAACACGGAAGGGGGTTTGCGGTTGTTGCGGATGAAATTAGAAAATTGGCTGAGAGAAGCCAAAAAGCCACAAATGAAATTTCATCTACCATTTCTCTTATAAAAGATGCTTCTTTTGCTATTGTAAATGAGATAGAAAATACTATAGAAGGAAGTGAAAAATTAGTTCAAATTCTTAATGAAATTGATAAAAATATCGATAAAATAGAAGAGTTTGTAAAAAAATTAAGAGAAGAGGTTGAAGGTTTTAAATTATAAGAGCAAAAAATCTGCTCTTATTCGTCTATAGGAAGGCCTTCTATTGGCAGCTCTTCTATAAACCATGGGAGTCCGTGTTTGTTTAGAGCATACATAAACGGACGGGCAGGAAACTCTTCCATATTTTTAACTCCCGCATCAAACCATGTTTTTGTAGCTATCATTTTTGCACCTATCATTGCCGGCACTCCCGTGGTATAACTTACACACTGAGCTCCAACTTCTCTAAAAGCGCATTGATGGTCGCATATATTGTAGATATAATATCTTTTTTTCTTGCCGTTTTTATATCCGGTTACTATAACTCCGATATGAGTTTGTCCTTTTGTTCTGGGACCAAGACTTGCCGGGTCCGGAAGTACTTTTTTTAAAAACTCCATAGGAGATATTTTACATCCTTTGCAAACTTCAATGGGTTCTATACTTGTCATACCTACGTTTTGTAGAGCTCTTAAATGCCACAGATATTTATCACTAAACGTCATAAAAAATCTGGCTCTTTTAATGCTTGGGAAATTTTTAGTTAAGCTCTCAAGCTCTTCGTGGTATAAAAGATAGCTTGGAAACTTTCCAACTTTTGGATACTCCCAGACAAACTTAACGCTCATAGGCTCTATCTCTTTCCATTCTCCGTTTTCGTAGTATTTACCTTTTTGGGTGATTTCTCGAATATTGATTTCAGGGTTAAAATTTGTAGCAAAAGGATATCCATGGTCTCCTGCGTTACAGTCAAGAATATCTAAATATTCAATCTCATCCAAAAGTTCTTGAGCGGCAAAAGCGGTGAAAACATTAGTGACCCCAGGGTCAAAACCGCTTCCAAGAAGCGCCATAAGACCTCTTTTTTTAAACTCTTCATCTTTTGCCCATTGTTCTTTATATTCGAATTTAGCCTCATCCGGGTGTTCGTAGTTTGCTGTATCTACATAATGAGCTCCGGCTTTAAGGCATGCGTCCATAATCGCCAGGTCTTGATATGGAAGAGCTACGTTTAATACGATGTCGCTTTTGGTATCTTTTATAAGTTTTGCCGTAGCTTCCACATCCATAGCGTCAATTTCAGCTGTTTTTACTTCAACACCCAAACGTTCTTTAATATCTTTGGCTATTGCGTCGCATTTGCTTTTTGTGCGGCTGGCAAGTGTAATATTTTTAAAAATATGGTCGTTCATAGCGGCTTTAAAAGTAGCAACTCTTCCGACTCCTCCGGCTCCTATGATTAATAAATTGCTCATGATTTCTCCTTTGTTTGTCCTTCTTTGTCCCAAAAAAACACGACCCATTTGTCAGTTTTTTTGATGTAAATATCAGGCATTACTTTCGTATGGTCTTTATAAAAAATCGTAAGAGTTTTAAATTCAATTTTCGGATATAAGTTTTTTAAAGTTTTTAACACCTCTTCTAACGTCTCACCGCTGTCACTGATATCATCAAGCAGCAAAACTCTTTTTTTGTTTTTTAAATCCGGGATATTGAAAATTTTCGGTTTCCCTATTTTCTTTTCATTTTCATAAGATATTGCGTTTAGCGAATAAATTTCGCGAGTATCGAGTCTTTCGGCTAAAAAATGTCCGATTGTCATTCCGCCTCTGGCTATTGCTAAAAGAGTATCAGGGTTAAACTCTTTTATTTGAGGCTCTAAAACTTCTAAATCATTCATAAATTCGTCATATTTATAATAATATTTTTCCATTATTTAACCTCTATAACCTTAATAGGAAGCCCTTGTTTTTCCATCTCTTCAAAGAAAGGCTTGGCGTCAAATTCTTCTACGTTGTGAACGCCTTCTTTCCACCAGATTTTTTTAGCCATAAGCTTACATCCGATAATCGCCGGTACACCCGTTGTATAGCTTACGCAGTGAGCTCCCGTTTCTTCTATGGCTTTTTCGTGGTCACAGATATTGTAGATATAAAAA
>JBDONV010000122.1:0-8600 GCA_039831165.1 Nautiliaceae bacterium
TACGAATTCAGAGTTTGGATTTGATTATTTAAGAGACAATATGGTATTTGATATAAACGATAAAGTACAAAGAGGCCACTATTATGCAATAGTGGACGAAGTTGACAGTATTTTGATTGATGAGGCCAGAACGCCCCTTATTATTTCAGGACCTGCCAATAAAAGAGTTGAAGATTATGAAAGAGCCGATAAAGTGGCAAAACAGCTTGAAATAGATAAACATTTTAAAGTTGACGAAAAAGATAAAGTCGTTCTCTTAACAGAAGAAGGAATAAAAAAAGCCGAAGAGCTTTTTGGAGTGGATAATCTTTATACGCCTGAAAATGCGATTTTAGCTCATCATCTAGACCAGGCTTTAAAAGCCAATTATCTTTTTAAAGAAGGAAGGGATTATATCGTAAGAAAAGGCGAGATTTTAATCGTTGACGAATTTACCGGAAGAATAGCGGAAGGAAGAAGATTTAGTGAAGGTCTTCATCAGGCCCTTGAAGCAAAAGAAGGAGTTGAAATTCAAGAAGAATCCCAGACCTTTGCCGAAATTACTTATCAGAATTATTTCAGACTTTATGAAAAACTTGCAGGTATGACGGGAACGGCTCAGACAGAAGCTACTGAATTTTTGGAAATTTACGGACTTGAAGTTATTTCCATTCCTACAAATAGACCCGTGGCGAGAAAAGATTTAAACGATATAGTTTTTAAAACGGAAGAAGAAAAATTCGAGGCCGTTGTTAAAAAAGTAAAAGAGCTTCATAAAAAAGGTCAACCGGTACTTATAGGTACGACATCCGTTAAAAAAAGCGAATATTTAAGTCATCTTTTAAAAAAAGCTAAAATTCCGCATACCGTTCTTAACGCCAAACAGCATGAAAAAGAAGCGGAAATTATTGCTCAGGCCGGTAGAAAAGGAGCCGTAACAGTGGCTACCAATATGGCTGGTAGGGGAGTTGATATAAAAATTGACGATGAGGTAAGAGAACTTGGAGGTCTTTATATTATAGGTACCGAAAGGCATGAAAGCAGAAGAATAGACAATCAGTTAAGGGGACGCTCAGGTCGTCAGGGAGATCCTGGGGTTAGTCAGTTTTATCTTTCCTTGGAAGATGATTTGCTTAGAATTTTCGGAAGCGATAGAATTAAAAATATTATGGATAGGCTAGGAATAGAAAGAGGTGAACATATCGATTCTAAAATCGTTACAAGGGCTATTGAAAATGCCCAGAAAAAAGTTGAAACTATGCATTTTGAAGCAAGAAAACATATATTAAAATATGACGATGTGGCAAACGAACAGAGAAAAGTTATTTATAAATTCCGTGACCAGCTTTTAAATCCTGAATTTAATATAGAGGAAAAAATAGATGAAATGCTTGAAGAATTTATAGAGTTTTTACTCTCTTACAGCGATATATTCGAACATACTCCAAAAGAAGAGATGGATTTAAAGAAACTACAAGCGGTTTTAAAAGAATATACAGGAATTGATTTTGAAGAAAAAGAGCTTCAAAAAGAGTATGATGAACTTAAAAGTTATTTAATGAAAAAGATTAAAAACCATATAGAAGATAAGTTTAAAGATGCTTCAGATGAAGATAAAAATCGAATTCTAAGACAGGTTATATTGCAGGTGCTTGACGAGAGCTGGAGAGACCATCTTTATATGATGGATATTTTAAAAACGGGTATAGGCCTTAGAGGATACAATCAAAAAGACCCTCTTGTCGAATATAAAAAAGAGAGCTTTAATCTGTTTGAAGAATTAATTCAGCGAATAAAAATAGAGAGCATGAAAATTTTAAGTAGCCTTGAAATTCAATATCAGGCTCCAGAAGTTGACCCGGATATTGCTGAGTTTTTAAATACCCTTAAAGGTAAAAATATAGACGAAATTCTTGCCAATATGCCTGAAATTCCACAGGAAATAGAAGAAAAAGACGTTGATACGATTATGAAAGAACTTGAAGCTCAAACTGAGATGTTAAAAAAAGAGTTTGAGGCAAAACAGAGAAAAAAAGTAAAAAGAAATGAACCTTGTCCTTGCGGCAGCGGCAAAAAATATAAAGACTGTTGTGGAAAAAGCCCTAAATTTTAAAAATGAATAAAAATTTCGTAAACTTTATAATAAAAAGGTATTTAAGATTTGATAAAAAACACCCTTTTATTTATATAAGTTTTATCCTTGCCTTTTTAGGAATTATGACAGGTGTAGCTACTCTTATGATAGCCATGGGAATAATGAACGGAATGGATAAGGAGTTTGAAAAAAAACTTAAAGTTATGAATTATCCCATAACCGTTTACTCTTCTCTCTCAACGGTTGATAAAAAGCTTTTTGAATTTTTAGAAAAAAAATTTCCTTCTTTTAAATTTTCTCCTTATATAGAAACAAGTGCTATTGTTCAAAAAAATGGTTTAAACGGAGTCTTGTTGTATGGGGTTGATTTTAAAAAAGAGGCTGCGATAAACTATATTTTTTCAAAAGCTATAAAAGATATTGAAAATGCCGGAATATTTGATGTTGTACTTGGAAAAAGACTTTTTGAGGATACAGGGATTTATAGAGGTGAGAAAATAATAATGATTTTTTCTAAGATGACTCCTTTAGGCTTTGGTATAACGCCTGTTATGAAAAAGGTAAAAGTAATAGGGGCTTTTCATAGCGGGCTTATTGCTTATGACAAGGGAATAGCCTATATGAATATTGAAGGACTTAGGAGGATTTTGAAACAAAGCCATTATAGCGGTATTCATATATGGACTCCAAATCCTTTTAAAGATATAAAAAAGATAAAAAAAGTATTGCCAAGCGGAGTTGGAGTAGTTGGGTGGTGGCAGCAAAACGGTAATTTTTTTGCAGCTTTGAAGATGGAGAAAAGAGCTTTGTTTTTGGTACTTATGTTGATTGTGATAGTTGCAGCACTTAATATTATCAGTTCTCTTTTAATGATGATTATGAGTAAAAGAAAAGAGATTGCGCTTATGATGAGTTTGGGGGCCGGGAAGAAAGAGATAAAAACTATTTTTTTAAAATTGGGACTTATTATAGGAATGGCGGGGATTGTTATGGGAAGTATAATAGGAGCTATAGGTATATGGGTTCTTAAAACGTTTGATATTATTAAACTCCCGGCTGATGTTTATGGTGTCAGTAAACTGCCTATAGATTTAAGTCCGGTTGATTTTATGATGATAGTGATGGGTGCTTTTGTGATAATTCTTCTTTCGTCTCTTTATCCAGCTTTAAAAGCAAGCAAAACAGATGTGCTTGAAACATTAAGATATGAATAATTTTAGATATAATTTCGTAAAAAAGGATAAAAATGCAAGGTGCTATGACCGCTTTGATTACTCCGTTTAAAAATGGAAAAATTGATGAAGAGACTTATGCCAGACTTATTCAAAGACAGATAGATAACGGTATAGATTGGGTAGTTCCTGTCGGAACAACCGGAGAGAGTGCAACTTTAACTCATGCAGAACATAAAAGATGTATAGAAATAGCCGTTGAGGTATGTAAAGGCAGCAACACTAAAGTGTTAGCGGGTGCCGGTAGTAATTCTACTCATGAAGCAGTTGATTTGGCTAAATTTGCTGAGGAGAAAGGAGCTGATGCGATTCTTAGCGTTTCTCCTTATTATAATAAGCCTACTCAAAAAGGACTTTACGAACATTATAAAACATTGGCCGACTCTATTGAAATACCCGTTGTTTTATATAACGTACCAGGAAGAACATGTTCGAATATAGAAATTGATACGGCTGTAAGACTGTTTAATGATGTGGAAAATATAGTGGCTATTAAAGAGGCAACTGGAAAAATAGAAAATGTAGTAGCTTTGTGTTCAAAAAGCGGTATAAGTGTTATAAGTGGAGATGATGCTATAAATTATCCTATAATAGCAAGCGGAGGTAAAGGTGTTATTTCTGTAACTTCAAATCTTTTACCAAAAAAAATAGCCAATCTTGTACACAGTGCTTTAAAAGGTGATTTTTTAACTTCAAGAGAAATTAATGAAGAATTGTATGAATTAAATAAAATACTTTTTATAGAAAGTAATCCAATTCCTATAAAATACGCTATGTATGAAGCGGGACTTATTCCTTCTCTTGAATACAGACTTCCTCTTGTTGAGCCTAGCGAAGAGAGTAAGAAAAAAATAAAAGCAGTATTAAAGAAATATTTATAAGGAGAAAAATTGAAAGGTAAAACGTTAGTAATCAGCGGGGCTACAAGAGGTATTGGAAAAGCAATAGCCGAGCGTTTCGCAAAAGAAGGTGTAAATATCGCTTTTACTTACAACTCAAATAAAGAAATTGCTCAAAATTTGGCAAAAGAGTGGGAAGAAAAATACGGAATAAAAGCAAAAGCGTATCAATTAAATATTTTAGAGCCTGAAACGTATAAGGATGTTTTTATACAGATTGATGAAGATTTTGAAAGGGTTGACTTTTTTGTATCAAACGCAATTATTTCGGGACGTTCCGTAATAGGGGGGTTTGGTCCTTTTATGAGACTTAAGCCAAAAGGGCTTTGTAATATTTTTACGGCAACTGTCAGTGCTTTTGTAGTCGGCGCCCAGGAAGCTGCTAAAAGAATGGAAAAAGTAGGGGGTGGAAGTATTATATCTTTAAGTTCTACCGGTAACATCGTCTATACACCGAATTACACAGGACATGGCGCCAGTAAGGCGGCAGTTGAAACTGTTGTAAAATATGCCGCATGCGAACTTGGAGATAAAGGTATTAGGGTTAACGCCGTAAGCGGAGGACCTATTGATACAGATGCTTTAAAAGCATTTCCAAACTATGAAGAGGTAAAAGTAGAAGTTGAAAAAAGAAGTCCTCTTAACAGAATGGGGCTTCCTGAAGATTTAGCTGGGATTACATACTTTTTGTGTACCGATGATGCTTCTTGGATTACAGGACAGACTTTTATAGTAGATGGCGGAACAACATTTGGATGTAAAGGGTAGGTTTGTTAACAACTTCTGATGGAATAAAACTTTACAGATATGAAACATGGAAAAAACGATTAAAAAATATTCCTAATATTTTGGCTTTTATAAGAATATTTCTTGCTTTTTTAATGTATCTTTTTTTAGTAAACAGAGATGTTTTCAATGGTATACATTCTTCATGGCTTGATTATTTTGCCGCTTTGATTTTTGTAATCGCCAGTATTACTGATTTTTTTGACGGATATATTGCTAGAAATTTTAATGCTGTAAGTAAGCTGGGAGAAATTTTAGACCCTCTTGCCGATAAAATGCTGACTCTTGGAGCTTTTCTAGGGCTTCTGTATCTTCATAGAGCCAATCCATGGGCTGTTTATTTGATTTTGGTAAGAGAGTTTTTTATAACCGGTCTTAGAGTGGCTATGGCAAGTGAAGGACTTAGTGTAAAAGCTTCTATGGCGGGAAAAATTAAAACCGTTTTACAGATGATAGCGATAGGCTTTTTGTTAATGGACTGGCCTTGCGGAAATTGTCTTTTATGGGTAGCGGTAGTTGTTACTCTTTATAGTGGGGCTGATTATATCAAAGCTTATATCAAGGCTCAGAAATGATTACGGCTTTAATAATTCTCTCTTTTCTTATTTTCTTTCATGAACTCGGTCATTTTTTAATGGCAAAGCTTGTAGGGGTAAAGGTAGAAGTTTTTTCGATAGGTTTTGGAAAAAAACTTTTTTGTAAAAAGATAGGGGATACTGATTGGTGTATAAGCGCCGTACCTCTTGGAGGTTATGTTCAAATGAAAGGACAGGATGATAGCGACCCTTTAAAAAAGTCAGATGACCCGGATTCTTATACGTCTAAAGCTCCATGGCAGAGAATTTTAATTCTTCTAGGGGGGCCTGGATTTAACTTTTTACTGGCGGTTATAATTTATCTTTTTCTGGCTATAACTGGATGGCAAAAACTGGCGCCGGTTATAGGTAAAACAATTCCAAATACGCCTGCGGCAAAAGTATTGAAACCGGGGGATAAAATTATTGAAATTAACGGAAAAAAGATAAAATCATGGGATGACATTCCTAAGATTATTCAAAAAAGTGATGTTTTAAATGTTAAAGTTGAGCGTAATGGAAAAATTATTATGTTAACTTTGAAACCAAAAACAATAATATCAAAAAATATTTTTAAAGAAACAATAAAAAGAAAAGTAATAGGAATAGTACCAAAAGGGGATATTGTCGAAGTAAAATATTCCTTGGGAGAAGCTTTACGGGTTTCTATGGAAAAATTTATAAACGACGCCACATTAATAATAAAAAGCGTTCAAAAATTAATTACGGGCGCTATAGGACTTGATAATCTCAGCGGTCCTATAGGAATAGTGGATGTAACGGCTAAAGTGGCAAGTCTTGGTATTCAACCTTTATTATTGCTAGCAGCTTTGTTAAGTGTTAATCTTGGAGTCTTAAACTTGTTGCCTATTCCAGCCCTAGACGGAGGACATATAATGTTTAATTTATATGAAGCTGTTTTTAAAAGAGAGATAAATGAAGAAATTATGTATAAACTAACAATTGCTGGATGGGCTATCTTGGGAATGCTTATGATTGTAGGAATTTATAATGATTTACACAGATTAATAGGAGGTTAAAATGACACTTGATGAACTGATACAAAAAGTGGAAGATGCAAGGCTTAAAAGAAGCGAACATTTAATAGTTCAGATTATTGCGGTTACAAAATATACAGATAATCCGGAAGTATTAAGAAGACTTTTTGAAGACGGACAGAGGGCTTTTGGGGAAAACAGGGTCCAGGATATGGAAAATAAAGTAAAAGCTCTTGAAAATTTACCTATTGAATGGCATTTTATAGGGAATTTACAAAAAAATAAAATAAATAAACTCTTAAAACTAAACCCTTTTATGATTCAGTCTATTAATTCATATGAACTTGCTGAAGCCATAAATAAAAGAGCAGACAAACCAATTAGATGTCTTATTGAAATAAACAGTTCAGGTGAACCGACAAAACACGGTATGGAACCAGAAATAGCGGTAGATACCTATCTTAAAATAAAAGAAAACCTTTCAAATATTAATCTTCAGGGAGTTATGACAATAGGTGCTCATACCGATGATGAAAATGCTATAAGAAAGTCTTTTAGAAAAACTTATAAAATTTTTGAAAAGCTTCAACCTTATGGTGCAAAAATCTGTTCAATGGGTATGAGCAACGATTTTGAAATAGCTATTGAAGAAGGTTCCAATATGATAAGGGTCGGGAGCGCTTTGCTTAGTTCTTATATGTAATTAAGATAATGGCGTCCCCGGCGCGATTCGAACGCACGGCCTCCACCTCCGCAGGGTGGCGCTCTATCCAGCTGAGCTACGGGGACTTGGAGTGAAATTATACCATATTTTTTTTTAAAACAATAACTGCGGCTATAGCAAATCCTCCGTCATGTGAAATGGATAAATCCGCATCTTTCAAATTAAATTTTTTTAATGTAGTTGATGAAAAATAGGGTTTGTTTTTGGCATTTTTTAAAATTTCTATATCTAAAAAGGAACATTCTTTTCCTATTCCTGTACCTATCGCTTTGCTAAAAGCCTCTTTTGCTGCCCAGTATCCTGCAACGGAAGAAGGAGAGGAGACAATAATTCTTTCCCTAGGGGTTAAAAATCTCTCAAGGGCTCTGTTTCCGAATTTTTTTATCATTTTTTCTATTCTTTTTATTTCTATTATATCTATGCCTATCATTACTGAATTACAAACTCCGTAAAATAGACATTTCTAACTTCTCCGGTTGTAAGTATTTCATTTATTTTTCTTTTTATTTCCTCTTTAAGTTTTTGCTTTCCTTTAGCCGTTTGAATTTCTTCTACTGTTTTGGATGAAAGAATCCGAATAATTAAATCCCTTATAGCAGGTAATTTTTTATCAATTTCCTGTTGAAGTTCTGGAGAATCCAGCTCTAAATCTATTTTACATTTTAGATATCTATTGGCATTGTTTGAAACAAGATTTACTATAAAAGGGTCTAACGGATAAATAGGTCCTATTTCAGCCATATCTGAAACTTTTTTCTTTTTTTCTATTTTTTTAGGTTCAGGCTGGTCTGTAGCTTCTTCATCTCCACTTAATAAAAAGTAAGCTACCGCGCCTCCTATAATTAAAAGCAGTAATAAAAGAACTATTATTACTATAAGTAAAAGTTTACTATTTCCTCCTCCTTCTTTTTTTTCTTCTTGCTCAGTTGATTCCTGATTCTCTTTTTCTTCAGCCATATCTCTTCCTTTTTGATATAATTTTAACAAAAAAGGGTTGATATTGATAAAAAATTTTTTATTTTTTATAGGAAAAACTACAACGGATTTTATTAAGACTCTTGGAGACTTTACTATTTTTCAACTTTATGTAATAAAACTGTTTTTTAAACCACCTTTTAGAATAAAAAACCTTTTTGAACAGATAAAGTTTATGGGATATGGAAGTTTGGGAGTAATATTTTTAACATCTTTTTTTACTGGTCTTGTGGAGGCTGTGCAGCTTTATCATGGTTTTCACAAATTTGGAATAGAGGATTTTATGGGATATACGATTTTCGTCTCTATAGTAAAAGAACTAGGTCCCGTATTTGCA
>JBDONV010000098.1:0-1257 GCA_039831165.1 Nautiliaceae bacterium
TTTTGTATCATTTTTCTTCCTTTGAACTTTTTATAAACTCTATAAAAAACACCAAAAACACCGCCAAAATAAAACTCGTAATAAACGCTACTATTACAATAAGACCTCTTTTAGGCTTAGCTTTATCTTTAACATCTGGAATATAAGGATCGGTTACCACTTTTACCTTGTAATATTTACTCGAATTGATATATACCTTCTGTTTTATAAGGGAGCTTATCAATTTGGCCAGTTCGGCTTTAAGTTCCAAATTATTTGTTTTTGCCAGTTCGCTTTCATATTTCGCTATTTGAGAATTTATATCTTTTAAATTTTTTTGAATGAGAAACTTTGTCGCGTCTTCCAAAAAAGCGTTAAGAACGTCATAGGCGAAATACCTGCTCGGATGAATAAAAGAAACCTCTATAATTCCCGTTTTTTTATCCGTTGAAATGGAAAATCTTTTTACGAAAGGTTTATATATATTAAGATAAAAATCAATCTCTTTTTTATCTTCGTTTTTTTTATGAAGCAACTCGTATATTCCTCTGTAACCAAAAGCAAAAACATAATCTTTTTCTAGTTTTCCGCTTAAAAGCAGTTTGTCGTATCCTCTTTTTTGAATAAAGTTTTTCATAAAAGCATAATCATCAAGAAGACTCTGAAACGCAACATCCGGAGTAATCCCGCTCCCGCCGCCTATATTCACTCCGGCCATGGAAGCGAGAGCTCCCAAACCTCCCAAACTTATGCTTTTTTGCTGTTCCTGAGGAGCAAGTTTGGTGTATATCTTATATTCATTCGGCTTTGAAAGCACGTATACAACCGTCAAAGCGGTAACGACAAACACAAAAGCGGCTACAAAAAACCTGTGTTTCCATATAGTGGCAAACAATTCCCTTAAATCTATTTCGTCTTCTTCTATACATACCGGCTGATTAATATAATTTTGCTGCATCAGAAAGCTCCCACAGTTTTAAGACTTGCCGCCGTAATCGCCAACTGATAGACAATAGCGGATATATCCTTGGCTATCCCGTACCATGTAGCTGTTTTTATTTTGATAGGAACGGTTATAGCATCACCCGGTTTTACTTTAACGTCACTCGTAAACCATCCGCCGAACTCACCTTTTTCGGTAAAACCGTTTGCATGAACCACAAAATAGATATCATCCGCCATATCCGTAAGCCCTCCGGCTCTTTTGATATAACTCAGGGCATTGTTATCCGTATAAACAAATGCTGTCGGAGTTAATACTTCTCCCATAACGGTAAT
>JBDONV010000098.1:1267-2437 GCA_039831165.1 Nautiliaceae bacterium
TTTGAAGGAATATAAAGAGTGTCTTTATTCTCAAGGGCTATATTATAAGACGATTTTTCAAACTTGCTTAAATTTTTATCCAGAATAATAGCAATCCTTCCAACCGGTTTTAGTTTTTCGGCCTGCATAGCAAGAGAATCTATAGCTTCTATAAGATTTTTCGCATCCAAACTGCCTTCTCCGGCCCCCCTCGCACTTGCGGCGATAATAGCGACTTTTTTCTTAAGTTTGTATATCATGGTTTTTAAACGTTTTTCCTGCATTTTCTTAACGCTCTCTCTCGTAAACACCGCCGCATAAAGATATGCGTTTTTAGTAAATCCACCGGCTCTTTCAATAACGTCCGCCAGTCTTTCTCCCGTTTGAATTACGTACGTACCGGGATATTTTATTTCACCTTTCAAAGTAACAATTTTTCTCTTATACCAGTTCGGTATTGTTTTTACATAAAGTTCATCATAAGGAAGAAGAGAAAAATTTAAATCTTTTATACTTAATTTTTTTACGGTTCTTATTCTCTCATTATTAATAATTTTATATCTGATAAGCTCTATATAATTCTTATCGGCTTTATCTGTAATCCAACCAGCCATAGTCAAAGCGTCTTTTAAATTCATTCCCTTAGCATACACAAAAATCCCTGGTTTGTTCACTTCTCCAAAAATGCTTATTGGTTTTAAAGGATTAAAATTATAATAATCAAAAAGTGTAATTTCATCAAAAGGCTGGAGTTTAAAATCCCCCTCTTTATTTATATCCAAAAATTTCAAAGTAGGCCTGAAATTTTCATCATATCTAACAATCTGTATTCTTGAAGTATCATAAACTCCTTTTATACCGGCATTATTAATAGCATCTTTTAGAGTCATTCCATCAAACCATCTATATTTGCCCGGAGATTTAACAACACTACCTTTTATCAACACATACTCTTCCGGTAAAATTTCATATTTATTAAAAATAAAAATTTCATCTTTAGAAGAAAGCTTTATATTTCCTGGAGTTTTTAAACTAAATGAAATAAGTTTGTTATTAAATTTTTTTAACACTCCGTAATCATAATAAGTATCTTTTAAATAACTGAGTTTCTTAAGGAGTGTTGAGAGTTTTTTATCTTTTGGGAGTTCATAACTGCCTGGTTTTTCGATATTTCCATATACATACACCATA
>JBDONV010000213.1:0-2430 GCA_039831165.1 Nautiliaceae bacterium
TCAATCACAATGGCTGCTGTTAGTTCTTTTGCTTGGACTATTAACGGAACCGGTGCTTCTTTTCCATATCCTGTTTATAAACAATGGATAAAAGGGTATTATCAAGAAACAAATAATAAAGTGAATTATACACCTACAGGAAGCGGAACGGGTATAAAAGAAGTTGCTTTAAGACATGTGGATTTTGGAGGAACTGATAAACCTTTAAGCCCTAAAACACTTAAAAAAGCCAAACTTTATCAATTTCCGACAGTAGTGGGTGGTATAGTATTAAGTTATAACATTCCTAAAGTAAAAAATCTGAAATTAAGCGAAGCGGCTATTGAAGGGATTGTTTTAGGGACAATAGAATATTGGGACAATCCGATTATAGTAAAATATAATCCTCACGAAAAACTACCTCATAAAAAAATCATTTTCGTTCATAGAAGTGATAAATCGGGAACAACTTTTAACTTTACATATTATTTAAGTAAAATGAGCTCTATTTGGAGAAAATATTATGGGGCGAAAAAACTTATTAACTGGCCTACTGACGAACAGGGCAGGGGAATTGCCGGAAAAGGAAATTTCGGTGTTAGTGCCGCTATAAAAACAAATCCGTATTCAATTGGTTATGTAGATTATGCCGACGCTTTAAAAAATAATTTAAAAATGGCTTCTATTCAAGCTGCTGACGGTAAATTTGTAAAACCGACTCCTCAAAACTTTGCCGAAGGTGCTGCGTATGCCGGATTTAGTCCGGAAAATGATTTTTATAAGATAATCGCTTATCCTAAAAAAGGATATCCGATAATCGCCGCTACGTTTATTTTAGTACCGGCTGAAAAAACAGATACAAATAAAAAAGTTACAAGCTTTTTCAGTTATGCTTATGACCATGATGAAGTTGCTCAAAATCTTGGATATGTACCGCTTCCTAGCAGTGTAAAAGCTCAAATCAAAAAATATTGGCAGCAAAAAGGTATAGCCCCTTTTAAATAAAAGGGGTTTTAAAAAGGGAGTGTATGGAAAACTTTTTTAAAAAACTTTCGGCTTTTAGTGCTACTACCATTCTTTTTTTGCTTACCGGTATTTTTGTTGTTTTATTTTTATATGCTAAACCCGCAATTAAAGAATACGGATTTAAATTTTTAATCGACCCTAGATGGGGAGTAAGTATTAATCCTAACAAGCTTTCAAATAATCAAGACCAAGTACTGGTAAATCAAGACAGTGAAAATATTGTAGTGGAAGAAGAAGATATCGGGGGAGACACTCCGGTTGTTCAAGAGGAAAATATACAAACTGATGAAGAAGATATAGCAATAAAAGATGAAGATACGTTATCTCAAAACTCAAAAGTGATTTACGGAGGTCTTATTCCGATAGTAGGAACTATTTTATCTACGATAATTGCTATGGCTTTTGCCGTGCCTATTGCTATGGGAATAGCTATATTTTTAAGCGAAATCGCACCTCCTTTTATATCAAAACCGGTGGGAGTGGCTATTGAGCTTTTAGCGGCAATTCCAAGTATAATCTATGGAATGTGGGGGCTTTTTTATTTCGGTCCTGTCGTTAGCAAAATTTTTGGGGGAGGCAGTGTCAGTTTATTAGTAGCGGGGTTGGTGCTAGGGATTATGATTATTCCTTTTATGGCCTCTTTAAGCAGAGACAGTATGAATACCACTCCAAATGTTTTAAAAGAATCGGCATATGCGATGGGAGCTACGAAGTTTGAGGTAATAAAAGACGTAATTTTCCCTTATGCGAAAAGCGGGATAATAGGAAGTATGATTTTGGCTTTAGGAAGAGCTCTTGGTGAGACTATGGCGGTTGCTTTTGTTATAGGAGGGGTGTTTAAATTACCTGAAAAAATTACCGACCCGACCGTTTCCATACCGGTTGTTCTTGCCAATAATTTTGCTGAAAGCAGCGGTATGAGTTTAAGCGCTCTATTTTATTTGGCGTTAATTTTATTTGTAATTTCATTTCTTGTTATAAGTTTTGCTAAATTTTATTTTTTAAGGGATAAGAAATGAGACTTATTGTTAATAAATTGGTTTTATTTTTATCGACTCTTGCCGCTTTATTGGGTTTATTATTTTTGTTTTGGATTTTAATTACTCTTACAATAAAGGGTATAAATGCTTTAAATATTCATATTTTTACGAATGATTTAGTTAATAACGGACTTAGAAATCTATTGGTTGGGCAGTTTATACTGGCGTTTTTAGCGGTTTTGATTGGTGTGCCTGTTGGAATGATAGCCGGAATTTATCTTCAGGAATATTCTTTTGGAAATAAATACGCCGTATTTATAAGAAACCTTTCCGATGTCATGATGTCCGCTCCGAGCATTGTTATCGGGACGTTTATTTACGCTATTGTAGTTATGCCGTTTGGACATATGAGCGGTTGGGCCGGTGCTTTGGCTCTTGCCGTTAT
>JBDONV010000081.1:0-2424 GCA_039831165.1 Nautiliaceae bacterium
AATATTCGTTTTCTACCAAATGAAGGGTTTTTTTATCAAACTTTAAAATGTGTGTAGAAGCATAGTCCCCCTCTCCAAAGCCGAATTTTCCTTCTTTTATCATAACGGGAAGTTTTTTGCCGACTCCTGCTATACTTAATCTGACTTTCCCATCCCACACTAAAATATTTTCATAACTTATATTTTTGATTTTTTGTAAAAGTTTTGCTTTTGGTATCTCAATGAATTTTTTTTCTTTTATTTTAGGAAGTTTGGTATAAAAATTGACGGCTCCCGCTACATCTTTGCCTATTTCTTTTATCAATCCGAATGTATTGTATTTAGAAATTTGAAGAAAAATAGAGATGTCATCTAAATTCTCACCTTCCGGAAGAAGGTTTTTCAGGAAATTTTTTATATTTTCACTTGCAGAAGTTTCAAATTTAAGATGAGGAGAAAGCTCAAACCCCTCTTTTTTCCATTTGTCATAATAATTTAATTTAAATTGATTATTTTCAAAAAATAACTCTCCAATGACATCTTCATTAAAAGTAATAAATAATCTCACTGTTTTTCCTTAATTTCTATTTTATAACCGATTAAATTCAAAAGATGCTCAACTGTTTCAAACCTTACACCTTTTGATTTGTTGTGCTCTATTTTATAAAGAGTTCTTGGAGAAATATTGGCAAGTCCGCAAAATTCTTCTTTTGTGTAGCCGAGCTCTTTTCTTTTTTCTCTTATTAATTTTCCAATTTCTTTTAACACCTTAAACCTTTGAATACAAAAGTATTTATTTTTACAATTATAACAAATTTTCAGATAAACAAATACTTTTGTATCTGAACTGATAATATAAAGCAAATATATTTTGGGTTAATAATAGTTTATGGATATAATTTAGTAAAATAGTCCTATAAAAAGGCGAAAAAGAGTATATAAAAACACTATTTATCCAAAAGGCTGTTTAAATGCAATTTATAAAAGAATTAAAAATCAAACTGCTTAAAAAATACAAAAGCGGTGAGCTTATAAAGAAATATTTTATAGGTGAATTAAAACTTGAATACCGAAGAAAAAAGCCGAGCGAAAAAGAGTTTTTAAAAGAATACGCCTCATACGATTACAATAACCCTTACGCCGTATTTAAAGAGATAAACTATAAAACAATCGGAAAACAGAAAGTGTTTGCAGGTGTTCAATTCGAGAGTTTTGATAATTTGCTTGAATTTATAGGTAAAAAAAGGGAGTTTTTGCACTTTGAGAGGCTGCTTTATAAAGATGAGGATTTATTTGAATTTTTAAAACAAAATCCGAAAATTTTGCTTGAAAACATGGATATATGGGATAAAGTGCTTGAAGTCAAGGAGTTTTTTGTAAATAATCCCAAGCCGTATATTTATATCAGAGAACTTCCCGTAATCGGGATAGACAGTAAATTTATAGAAAAAAACAAAAAAGTGCTTGATAAGGTGTTATCGCAGGTTTGCGAATATGATAAAAGTATAAAAAACATATCAAAAGAGTGGGGTTTTGAGAGGAAGTATTTTTTGAAATATCCTAAATACAGGGTAAGAATCAAAAACAAGGAATGGGACGATATCGAAATAAACGTTGAGGATTTGAAAAAATTCAAAGAAAAAAAGCTTTTTATCATAGAGAATTTATATACCTATCTGGCTTTTCCGGTGTTGGATGATTATCTGATTGTATTTGGCAGGGGGTTTAACGCTTCGGTTCTTAAAGGGTTGGATTATGAGGTCGTTTACTGGGGCGATATAGATAAGGCGGGGTTTGCGATACTAAGTATGGTGAGAAACTTTGCAAAAACAAAATCTTTTCTTATGGAGCTTGCCACTTTCAATAAATTTTCGTTTTTAAGTGTGAAGGATAATGAAAAGGATTATTCAAACCTTAATTTAACCGAAAGTGAGCTTAAATGCTATAATTATATAAAGTCTGATAATAAAAGGTTAGAGCAGGAAAGAATACCTTTCAAATACGCGCTTGAAAAATTAAAGGATATATTGTGAGTGTAATTCGTATGATTATATTACAAGCGGTTTTAACGCTTTATGTTTTTGCCGCTCCTAAGGTAATGCTTCTTAAGGTTTATAAAGACCAAAACATTACAGGCTGGGTAATGAGCGAAAAGCTTGACGGGATAAGGGCGTATTGGGACGGTAAACATTTATACACAAGACACGGCAATATTATCAATGCTCCTAAATGGTTTTTGGCAAAATATCCGCCTTTTGCAATAGACGGGGAACTTTGGACTAAAAGAGGGGATTTTGAAAACATCTCTTCAACAGTTTTAGCCAAAACACCGGGGGATGGGTGGAGGAAAATTAAACATATGATTTTTGACGTCCCGGGTGCAAAAGGAAACCTTTTTGAAAGGCTTAATAAACTAAAACCTTACACCGGAGACGTTATAAAAAT
>JBDONV010000210.1:0-2395 GCA_039831165.1 Nautiliaceae bacterium
CATCCACTATCTTAAGTTTTGCGACAACGTCAAGCAAACCTACATCGAAATATTTTTTTTCTATTTTTAATGTTTTATTAAATTTATCGGTATAAGAGGTGTTTACCAAAAGATATTGACTATATTCTCCCCCCGTTTGTAAAATTTTTATTAAGCGTTTAATTTCATCAATTTCCTTTTTAACTTCTTTTAAATAATAATTTATAATATTATTATCGGTTCCAAATACAGCCAATTTAAGAATATTGTTTTCTAAACGATAAAGTTTTTTACCTATTTCAAAAACTATTATCTCATTAGAACGCACATAATCTTTTTGTAAGTTAATTTCACTAATAGCTTTTACCGTTTTTAAATTAAAAAACACATAAACAGCTATAAAAAGAAGATTTACTAAAACAAAAATAATTATATATCTATTCGTTTTCATCTCTAAACCCGTATTTTCTCATAATTTCCAATCCTTTAGGAGAAGTTGCAAACTTTAAAAACTCTTCTGCCAATTTTTTATTTTTAGAATATTTAACCACAGCCAACAACAGTTTGTGTTTTTTCGCCGCAGGAATATCTATAACGTCCAAATATTCTCTATTTCCTTTCCATTTAGCGGTAGCTTTCCAGTTAGGTCCCACATCCGCTACTGTTTTTACCCTCTCATTCAACGGTCTTGAATCAAGAACCACCTCTACACATCTGTCAAGCACAGTATAAAAAAACTCTTCTCCCTTATATTTTGTTAAAATCTTTTTTGTCTCTTTTCCACATGAACTGAGCTTATAATTACACAATACCACTTTTATATCGGTTCTTAATAAATCATCAAGTCCTTTTATATGTTTTGGGTTTCCCTTTTTTACTACAAGTCCCAATTGATTATATCCCACTTCTTTATAATCTAAAAAAAGATTTTTATTTTTTAAAATATACCCTTCGCTTCCCGGCAGATACAAATCCCCCTTTTGGGTGGTTTTAATGGTTTTTAAAAGAGCTTTTGAACCTCCGGGAATAATATGTATTTTTACATGATGTTTTTTTTCAAAAATACGGGCTATTTCAGCCATAGGCTTTCTCATCGTTATCCCGCAGTAAAATATAAGTTCATTCGCCAATAAAAAACTTCCTATTAATAACAATATAACCTTTTTCATTCCCCTACCATTTTTTTTGTTTATTATATACAATTTCTGCAAAAAAAGAGAAAAAAGATGTATAACTTTAAAAAACTTTTAAAAGAAATAAAAAAATATAAGCGTGAGTTTATTTTAGCTCAGTTAATAGCACTAATAGCTACGATAATTTCCATTCCCGTGCCTATGCTTATGCCTCTTTTAATCGACGAGGTTTTACTGAAAAAACCGGGATTTTGGAGTGAGAATATAAGCCGGGTTTTTGGAAGCTGTACGGCATTTTGTTATGTAATAGTTACTCTTTTTGTGGTGGTATTTCTAAGAGCAGCGTTTGTAGGATTAAATATCGCACAGACCTATTTTTTTGAAAAAATCACAAAAGACATTACTTATAAAATCAGAATAAGAGTTCTAAACCATTTAAAACACCTCTCAATAAACGAATATGAAAACCTAAAAACAGGCGATATAGCAAGCCGTCTTATCAGTGACGTAAATACCATAGAAGAATTTTTAATAAAATCCGTATCTAAATTCGTTATCTCTTTTTTGACTCTTATAGGAGTGGCGGCGGTGCTTTTATTAATAAACTGGAAACTAGGACTTTTTATACTGCTGCTAAATCCCTTTGTAGTGGTGCTATCAGGGAAAATTGCCAGAAAAGTAAAAAAATACAAGCGCGAACAAAACAAAACCATCTCTGTATTCCAAGAAGCATTAATCGAAACACTGGAACTTTTCGAACAAATAAAAGCATTTAATAAAGAAAACTACTTTTTCAAAAGACTTTTTGAACTTGCGCGTGGGCTTAAAGAAAAGTCTTTTAATTTCAGTTATAAAAGCGAAGCTTTTAGTAAATTAAGCTTTCTTATTTTCTTAGTAGGATTTGAAATATTCAGGGCTGCAGGGATTTTAGCCGTAGCGTATGACAATCTCTCAATAGGGCTTATGCTTGCAGTTTACGGATATTTATGGTTTATGATGACTCCGATTCAGGAAATCATATCCATTCAGTATGCGTATTTCGGGGCAAAAGCGGCACTTGAGAGAATAAATGAAACCCTCTCACTTACAAAAGAACCGGTATTTCCTCACAAAAAAGACCCGTTTAAAGATTTGGTAAACGTTGAGGTAAAAGACGTTTCATTCAAATATAAAGAGAGTGAGTGGATTTTAAAAAACGCTTCTGCCGTGTTTGAGCCTAAAAAAATTACGGCACTTATAGGTGCTAGCGGAGGTGGAAAAACAACTCTTGCGAAAATCATAGC
>JBDONV010000179.1:0-2374 GCA_039831165.1 Nautiliaceae bacterium
GAACTGATAACTGCTGCTCTCTAACCCGGTGTTAAAGCCGCTATAAAACCAACAAAAGCCAAAACAATATATTCGCTCACAGATAACTCTCCAAAAGCTGTCTTAACTCATGGTCTTTTTTCTCTTTTGCCATTTTAATATATTTCTTATCGAAAATATCAGGTTTGCCCCCATAGCTTAAAAGCATATCTAAAATATCAAGTTTTCTGTTTTCGATAGCCCATTGTATAAGTTCGTAATTTGCGGCATTAGGATCGGCTCCTTTATCAAGAAGCATTTTAGCTATTTCAATATGCCCGTTTTTTACGGCTTTTCTTAAAGGATATTCATCGGTGGTATGATAATCGGCCCCCATTTTCATTAAATATTCGACAACATCTTTATGACCGTTAGCGGCGGCGTATTTTATAGCTGCGTTCGAATTGGACTGAATATTAAGACCAAGTTCATGAAGATATTTCACCACTTCCAAATGACCATTTTTAGCGGCAAGTACTATTGCCAAATCAAATCTTGCATGAATATTTACTTTATGTCTTACTAAAAATTTAATAATTTCCAAATGACCGTTAGCAGCGGCATATATAAAAGCGGCCGAATTGTTGGCGTTTACATCAGCACCTATTTTTAATAAAAACTTAGCTATATCCAAATACCCTACTCCACATGCGTATTGAAAATAAAAATCTTCGAATATTCTTAAGTTTAAACCTTTTTTATGAAAAAATTCTAATAAATAAAGATTGTCGTATTCAACCGGCCAAAAAGCCACCTCAAATTCCAATACGGGAGGGGTTTTAAAGTTAAACTCATAAAAATTTATTATTTTGTCATCGGTTTCTTTTTTTTTCAAAAGTTCTATTAATTCAAGTTCTTTTTCTCCCAACGAAATACCTTTTTGATATAATTTTATCAAAAAAAGATGATGGAAAAGTTAGAAGAATTAAAATACTCCGTATTTACAGATGATGAAGAGGTAAAAGAGTTTTTAAAAAAAATAACCAATCAACTCTTAAAAAGTAAAATAAAAGATAAAACCATATCTCCTCTAATATTAACTTACAGAGAATTTATAGACTATTCCTTAAAGCGCATTTTTAATAAAATCGTAGAAGAGCTTAAATCAAAAGGACTAAAAGAAGAAGACGCAAAACTGCTCAGCGCATATCTGATAAAAGAAGATTTAAAAAAGGATATGATAATTCATAAAACCATAGCTTCTTATATAGTTAATCTAATTAAAGAAAATCATTTACTTTTAAACCGTTTCATTTCAGATATGAGAGAATTTTACACTACCCCTAAAGGAAAACTTATATATCCGATTATGTATCCTTTCGACAAAAACCGCTATGCTTCCCCTATCCCAGAGCTCAAACAACAGTTAATTCAAATAGAAACAATAAAAAAACAACTTTTAAAAATGGAAAATGAACTTGAATCGTTAAAAAAAGAAGTTAACCGCTTAAAAAGTTTAATAGCCGATATTAAACTTGCAGAAAAGAGAATATCATCAAGTATTCTTCCTCATCTTAAAAAAATCCATTCAAAAGAAAAATTTAAAGAAAGATATCTTATCTTTTCTATGCAGAAAAAAAGATTTGAAGTATTATTACATGAAAGCGAACAAAAGCTACAAGAATATGAAAAGAAATTAAAAGCCTTAAGCCTAAACATTCAAGGCTTTAAAGAAAAACATAAAGAAACATTAAAAAAAGAGCAGGAAATAATAACCACAATAGCAAAAAATATCTCTATACCAAGGAAAATAGTTAAATGAAACCTTTTATTGTTATGGATATACTTAAAAAAGCAAGAGAAATAAGCGATGTAGTACACCTCGAAATAGGAGAACCGGACTTATCTCCTAGCCCCAACGTAAAAGAGTCTTTACTCTCAGCCGTTAGAGAAGATAAATTTTATTACACGGAAGCCAAAGGGTTAAAAAGTTTAAGAAAAAAAATCGCTTTTCATTATAAAAAATTTTACGGAGTGGATGTAAATCCCGAAAATATAATAATAACCACCGGAACTTCCACGGCTTTTTTAATAGCCTTTTATTTTGCAAAAGAAATTGCCACCCCTACTCCCGGATATCCGTGTTATGAAAATTTCGCCGAAATTGAAAATAAAAAATTTATCAAAATCCAGACTTCTTTTCCTGAATATAAATTAAACAAAGAAATCTTAAAAAAATATAAATTTGACACACTTATGATTTCCTCTCCAAATAACCCTACAGGAAGTGTATATAATCAAAAAGAATTAAAAGAAATATGCGAATTCTGCAACATAAATGATAAACTTCTTATAAGCGATGAATTGTATCACGGACTTGTTTACACAAACGATTACACCACAGCTTTAAAATATA
>JBDONV010000191.1:0-8370 GCA_039831165.1 Nautiliaceae bacterium
TATACTGAAAGTAGGATATATGGGAGTAGTTTTTATTATTATAGGTTCTTTTAAAACGTTTGTTATTTTATTTACAACTTCCAAAACATCCTTTTTTGAATTTATTCCGTTTAATATAACAACAAATTCATCTCCACCTATTCTTACGATAACATCGCTTTTTCTCAACGCTTTTTGAAGACGGCTTGCTATCTCAATAAGAAGTTTATCGCCGCTTTCATGACCTAATGTATCGTTAACCATTTTAAAATTGTCCAAATCAAGATATAAAACGGCTACTTTTTTTCCATCTCTTTTGGCTATTGAAAGTAAAAGATTAAACTGCTCTTTTAAATATGTCCTGTTAGGAAGGGAAGTCAGAGGGTCATGATAAGCTAAAAATTCTATTTTTTGCTGTTTTAAGATATCTTCCGTAACGTTTAGACTAACGCCTATTATTTTATCTTTTATGCATTTTCCCACAGTTTTTAAATAAAATATTTTGGCGTTATCGTTTATAAATTTATGAACAAACTCAAACGAACTGCAGTTTTCACAGGCCTCTTTAATATATTTTAAAAATCTATTTTTATCTTTTTCATCTATATGATTTAAAAAATCTTCAAAAGAAGAAAGCTGTTTTAATCCCAGAAACTTTACATGCCTTTTATTTAAAGTAAATTTTCCACTTTTACAGTTGTAATCCCAGCTAAACATTTCAGAAATCTGCTGGGCCGTTTCAAGATGTTTTTTATATTTTATAATTCTTTGCAGAAATTTTCTTTGGTTTTCATAAAAGAGATTAACCTGAGATAGGAGTTTATTAACGGCGTTTGTAATATTTACTATTTCATAATAACTATCAACCGGTTTTATGTAAGAAATTTTTTTAAAATTGATTTTTTCAAGTTTTTTTGCAAGAAAATTGAGTTTTGTAATTCTTTTTTTAAAATAAAAAAACACCAACGCTATTAACGGCAAGACTATTCCTACATATATTAAAAACCTTATAAAATACTTTTCAAAAAAATGTTCTAAAAAACTCTTTTCATCATAAAAAACTATTATTTCACCTACTTTTTTATTTTTTTCAACAACCGGAATAACTATTTTTCTACCTGTATTAACGGATGAATAAGAATATCTTTTTTTACCGATATTAATAACAACATTTTTTATCTCTTTTGAATGAAGCATTATTTTTTTTATTTCATTATTAAGTTCTTCCAAAAAATCAAGCTTTAAAAGTGTAATCAATGTCTCTTTTTCATTTTTAAAAGTAAGTTCTATTTTTTCTCTTTGAAGCTCTTTTAAGGTTTTTGAGATATTAAAAAAATCAAGGGCAATATAAAGTATAAATATAGTCAATAAAACAAAAAGAAAAATATCAAGCATTTTTTTTAAAGAAATTCTATTTTTCATAGATTTTAGCCACCTTAAATATTATTGGACTTAAAGAAATTTTTGCTTTTTTTAAAAGATAAGGATTTATAAGAGGTTTTATTTTAACACCTATATATACGTTGATTATAGAGTATTCTATAGACTGGGGATAAACCCCGAAAATCAGTTTCCTTTTTTTTAACAGATTATTTAAAGTATTGTTGCAAATTTTTTTTGCTATTAAAACATATGCGTCGGCATTGGGAATACCTTGACTAAAAGGAACAATTTTTACATTAATCCCCTGCTTTTTTAAAAGCTTGGCCATTTCATAGGCATTCTCTTTTTCACTTTCTTCATATAAGATAGCAAAAGTAATTTGTTCTTTATCTTTTAGAGATTTGTCAAGCCTTACTATTTTAGGATAAAGTTTTGATTCTATCAACAACAGTTCTTTCATATTTCCAAATAAAAAAGTAAAAAAAAGTAAAAATAAAATTAATCTTTTCATCACCAGCTTTTCTCAACTGTAAGATATATTTTTCTTCCAATTTCCGGAACTTTCGCCCCATCAAACACAAAAAAATACCTTCCGGCAATTAAACCGCTCGGGTCAATCCAATAATAATTCTTATGATTTGTTACATTATCGACACCTATTGTAAAATCATAATCTTTATATTTTAAACTGACATTCGTATTAACAGTAAAATAAGGGTTAATATCTTTAATTATAGGAGTTTTTATCTTACTGCCCCATACGCTCCCCACAAAAGCGGAACACTTGTCATTAAACCTGTAATTCAAAAAAGATTTTACAAAATGTTCCCTATTGCCCGGCCAGTCATAATAATCAATACCTTTAATATTCATCTCAAAATCATAATAATTTTTATTTAAAGAATAAGAAAAGTTAAAATGATACTTCTCATCATACCTGTCATAACTAAACTCTCCTCCCCTTATATGATAATCACCAAGATTTTCATATATTTTTTTACCTGTGGAATCTATTTTTCTTCCTATATAATCTTTATTAACCCCGTAAAAATAAACAAGTTTTATTTTGTCTTTATCCGTTATTTTTTTTATAAAAATAGCTTCCAGCATATCTATGGTTTCTGGTTTTAAATCTTCGTTACCGTTAAAATCGGTAGCGCTTTTAGAATAAAGTTCTACCCAAGAAGGCACCCTGTAAGCAGAATTAAAAAGAAGCTTAAAAGTCGTTCTTGAAGAGAAGTTATACACCCCTCCTAATTTATAAGAAATTTTTGAACCAAAATCGTTATAATCATCATACCTAGCCCCTCCTATTAAAGAAAATTTATCGCTTAATGTAATTAAATCTTGGGCTCCAAATGAATAGACAAACCTGTGTATTCCTTCTTTTAAAGCGTTTTTATCTCCTGTTAAATGTTTTTTATTAGGTCCAAGATTAATAGCATTTTGAACGCCATCCATACTTTCCACATATTGAAGATAGTAATAATCAAACGGTTTGGCGTATTTCGTCTCAAAAACAAAAACAATATTGTGTAAATCGCTTTCATACTTTAACGAATCTTTAAGATAGTATTCTATTTCGTTAATTTTAGCCCCCGCAATGATATCGTTATCCGGATTATTGTCTATAGTTTCGTTAAAATCATAAGGTATAGTCCTAAACTCCCCATCCCATATATAATATTTAACTCCCGTATCAAAAGAGTTTTTAAGATTATATTGCAAATATTTTGAATAATCATAATTTAAATACTGATGAATAAATTTTATTGTTTTGTCATGTTTTAAAGGAGTAAGTCTTGAAATTCCAAAAAAGTTACCTTTTTCATAAAACTGTAGCCTGTATTTTATGTTATAGTTTTCTTCTTTATAAGTCACCCCAAGACCGAGGTTTTTTTCCAGTGTATGCGCTTTTACCCCGCTTCTGTAAGGGATGCCAGTATATGCTTCTATATCCACTAAATAAGAAGTCGGAGCGGTAATATCTGGCTTTGAATAGCTGTAATAAGCATCTATTAAAAGTTTGTCGTTTTTAAACTTTTTAAATAAACTTCCTATATACTCTTTTTTATTTGATAAATAAAAATTGACAAAATCATCCTCAAGTTCATCAACAGTAATAATATTAATTACGCCTAAAAAAGCGTTTCCTCCATAAAGTACGGAATCAGGGGTTTTTGTAAATTCTACCCTTTTAATAAGGGATGCCGGAAAATTATAATAATAAAACTGATTAGTATAAAGGTTATTGGTAACTTCAACACCGTTTATCATAAATTTGATTTTATCTCTGTATGTGGATTTATTTCCTCTTATAATAAGCTCTTTTTTCCCGCTTGAAGACAAGGAAAGCTCAACACCCGGAATATATTTTAAAATATCAAGAAGCGTTTTTGCTCCGCTTTTTATGATAAAATCACGTCTTATTACATCAACATTCGAGGGAGCTTTATCTATATTTATTTTTGTCTGGGTGGCTATTTCGCTAACTTCGTTTAAAGCCTGTAAAAAATCTTCCTTTTCCGAAGCAAAAGCAAAAAATATTGATAAAATTACTAATAAGATTTTTTTCATTTTTAAACTCCCCGGACATTTTGATTGGAAATTATAACAAAAATATTACATCTGTAAATACTAACAAAAAGGAAAAAAATGGCATTAATAGATTTAATAAACGTCAGCAAAAAATTTGAAGCCCAAAAAATACTATGCAACGTCGAATTTCATCTCGATGAAGGAGAAAGAGTCGCTCTTATTGGAAAAAACGGAAGCGGTAAATCTACTCTTATGAAAATAATCGACGGCACTATAGAACCCGACAGCGGGGAAATAATCACTAAAAACGGAATAAAAATAAAAAGACTTTTACAACAGCCGAAATTTAATGCAGGTGTTAGTGTCAAAGAAGCTATAGAAAACGAACTTACCGAATTTAAAGAAGCATATGAAAAATATTTAAAACTAACCGAAGAATTCAGCGAAAACCCAGATAATAAAGCCGTGCAAAATGAACTTGATAAAATAACAAAATTTTTGGATTTTCATAATGCATGGAACCTTGACGACAGAATTGAAAGAGTTTTACAGGAATTTGATTTAAAAAAATATGAAAATAAAGACATCTCTCTTCTTAGCGGAGGAGAACAAAGAAGAGTGGCACTGGCTTCTCTTTTGCTTCAAAAACCGGACGTCCTGCTTTTGGACGAACCCACAAATCATCTTGACGTTTATATGACAGAATTTTTGGAAGATATGCTTTTAAAAGAAAAATATACCTTTATAGTAGTAAGCCATGACAGATATTTCATAGACCGTATAGCCACAAGAGTAGTCGAGCTTGAAAACTGTAAATTAAGAAGCTTTAAAGGGGGATACGCCGATTACATCCGTCAAAAAGAAGAACTTTTAAAAATTAAGGAAAAAGAATATGAAAATGAGATTAGACTTCTAAAAAGAGAAGAAGAATGGTTAAATAGAGGTGTAAAAGCAAGACTTAAAAGAAACGAAGGACGTAAAAAAAGAGTCCTTGAACTTCGAGAAAAAGTAAAACAAGACAAAAGCGAAATCAGAAATATAGAAATACAGTTAAAAAGAGAACTTCTAAAAAAAGAAGAAGACAAAATAAACCGCAAAAAAGTAATGTTTGAGATTGAAAATCTCACAAAATCAATCGGAAACAAGCTTTTAATAAAAGATTTCACTACAAGGATTTTACAAAAAGACAAAATAGCAATCGTCGGTAAAAACGGAGCGGGGAAATCAACACTTCTTAAACTTTTAATAGGAGAGGAAAAACCTGATAGAGGAATTATAAAAATCGGAGAAAATCTAAAAATAGGATATCTTGACCAGAGAAAATCTATGCTTGACGATAATAAAGACCTTATTGAAACCTTCTGTCCCCAGGGAGGAGACCATGTAAACGTTAGAGGCCGCAATATGCACGTATATGGTTATCTTAGAGAATTTCTGTTTCCGCCTGAATACTTAACTAAAAAAATCGGCGTTTTAAGCGGAGGAGAAAAAACAAGGGTTGCGCTTGCCCTACTCTTTACGAAAGATTTTGATGTTTTAATTTTGGACGAACCTACAAACGACCTCGATATTCCGACGATTAATATTTTAGAAGAGTATCTGATTGAATATGACGGAAGCGTAATTTTTGTAAGTCATGACAGGTATTTTGTGGATAAAGTGGCTAAAAAACTGTTTATTTTTAAAGGTGACGGAATTGTGGAAGAGAGCCACATTCCGTATACCGAATATCTTGAGATTGAAAAAGAAATCAAACAAATTGAAAATGTAAAATGGAAAATGGAAAATGAAGAAAAAAAAGAAAAACCTAAAAAAAGAACTCAAAAAAAACTGAGTTATAAAGAACAAAGAGAACTTGAAGAACTGCCAAACCTTATAGAAGAGCTTGAAAATACAATAGCCGAAATTGAAGAGTGCTTAGCAGACCCTGAGTGTTATCAGGAAAAAGGTCTTGTTAATTTAAGCAAAGAGCTTGAAGAAATTAAAAAGATATATGATGAAAAAGTTGAAAGATATCTTGAGCTTGAAGAAAAAAAAGAACTTTTAGAAATGGAGAATTGAAAATTGAAAATTGAAAATTTATTAAAAAATATACATTTAAAAGCACTAAAAGAAACGGTTGATGAAATTACGCTTTATTCGGCGGCTTTAAGTTTTTATACCATATTTTCTCTTGTGCCGATAATTTTAATTGTTTTGAGTATTTTTGCTTCAAGTCCTTTTTTTAATGAATTTTATACCAAACTTGAAAATTTTATAGCATCAAATATTCTTCCGACTAATCAGGAACTTATTAAAGAATATTTAACTCATTTTTTAAGTAACTCTTCTAAAATGGGAATTATAGGAGGTCTTTATATCTTAATTACCTCTATTTTATTTTTTGACAACTATGAAACTATAATTTCAAAAATTTTTAATCAGGAAAAAAGAAATCTATGGGAAAGAATTAAACTTTATTGGACGATGCTAACACTTTTTCCGATACTTTTTGCCACGGCTATGTACTTATCAATTAAATTTCAGTTTTTTCTCGATAAATCTTCCCTGACTTCATGGATTAATATAGCTACATTTGCCCCGTTTTTATTGATGTGGTTTACATTTTTTTTAGCTTATAAATTAACTTTAATCAATGAAACGACAAAATCCACCCTTATTTCCTCATTTTTAGTAAGTATTGCTTTTTTTGTTTCTAAAAATATTTTTATTTATTACGTATTAATAAATAAGACTTATACAACCCTTTACGGTTCTGTTTCTATATTAATGTTTATGCTTTTGTGGATATATATTAACTGGATAATTTATATAAGCGGTATTTACTTAATAAAGTATTTGGATATAATTTCACAAAAAAGGAGTAAAAATGGATATCAACAAAATTAAACCGGGAAATCCTGAAGAAGCGGTAAACGCTGTTATTGAAATTCCAAAAGGAAGCAATATCAAATACGAACTTGATAAAGAAAGTGGTGCTATTTTCTTAGATAGAATACTTTACGGAAGTCAGTTTTATCCGGCAAATTACGGATTTGTACCGAATACTTTAGCTGATGACGGAGACCCGATTGATATTCTGGTTATCTCAAGTGAAAGCGTAATACCGGGATGTGTTATTAAATCAAGAGTAATAGGTGTATTAATTATGGAAGACGAAAGCGGAAAAGACGAAAAAATAGTAGCCGTACCTGTTACAAAACTTGACCCTAAAATGGCAAAAATCAACGACTTATCAGATTTACCAGAAATCGAACTAAATCAAATTAAACATTTCTTTGAAACATATAAAGACCTTGAACCTGGAAAATGGGTAAAAGTTACCGGATATGCCGGAAGAGATAAAGCAATAGAACTTATAAAAAAAGCGATTGAAAACTATAAATAATTCTCCTTTTTCTCTCTTCTTGTTACAAATTTACACAATTAAACTATTCAATTAATAAAAAAATCTTATATGCTACATTTATGCTGCGTTTTTTTCTTATGATAAAAAAAACACAGTAAAGGAGTTTTAATGACAACTGAAGTATATTATCCTAACAAAGAATTATTCAAAAACCCAGCATTTAAAAATATGTGCGAATACTGGGATAAAGTAGAAGAGTTTAAAAAAGATTATGAAGGAACTTGGGCAAAACTAGCAAGGGAAAAAATAAGCTGGTTTAGACTTTTTGATACTGTTTTGGACGAAAGTGAAGCTCCATTTTATAAGTGGTTTATAGGAGGGAAATTAAACGTATCCTATCAATGTATAGACAGACATCTTGAAAAAAGAAAAAATAAAGCTGCTATTATATGGGAAGGTGACAACGGAGAAAAAAGAATAATAACTTACCTTGAACTTTACAGAGAGGTAAACAGATTTGCAAATCTTCTAAAATCCCTTGGAGTTAAAAAAGGTGATAGAGTTGTACTTTATATGCCTATGATTCCCGAAGCCGCGTTTGCTATGCTTGCGTGTGCGAGAATTGGTGCGATTCACAGTGTGGTATTCGGGGGATTTAGCGCCGAAGCTCTTAAAGACAGAATAATAGACGCAAAAGCAAAAATAGTAATTACGGCTGACGGGGCATTTAGAAAAGGTAAACCTTATATGTTAAAACCGACTGTCGATAAAGCTCTTGAAGGAATTGACTTCGTTGAAAAAGTTTTGGTTGTTGAAAGAAACAATGAAGATATTAACTGGGTTGAAGGAAGAGATTTAAGCTACAATGATTTAATCGTAAATCAGCCTGATGAATGCGAACCTGAAATTATGGAAAGCGAAGACCCTCTTTTCTTGCTTTATACTTCAGGAAGTACAGGAAAGCCAAAAGGAGTACAGCATTCTCAAGCCGGATACATTCTTTGGGCACAACTTACAATGGAATGGGTATTTGATATAAAAGACAACGACACTTACTGGTGTACGGCTGATATAGGATGGATTACAGGACATACATATATCGTTTACGGACCTTTGGCTGC
>JBDONV010000177.1:0-2363 GCA_039831165.1 Nautiliaceae bacterium
TTTATTACCGCTTAACGAAATAATAGCTCTATTATCAAAAGAGTTTGAGAAATCTCCAAACAGGATAAGGCTCTATATTAATAAATTTGAAGAACTAAATGGATTATGATTTTTTAGAGAAAAAATAATATGTTAACCTAAATCATTTCTTATTTTAGATAAATTAAGCGGATTTTTTCCGAGATAAAGGCTTAGAAGTCGTAACCCAAGTCGTAACCCAAAATTTAAACTTCCCAAGATTTCGGGATTTTAATGGTAGTGAGGGGGAGACTTGAACTCCCGACCTCCGGCTTATGAGACCGGCGCTCTAGCCAGCTGAGCTACCCCACCGTCTGCGGATTGAAATAATAATAAAAAATAAAAAATATGTCAAGAATATACGTGTTACTTTTTGAAACAATTTCTTAAAAAGGCGTTTTTGTTTAATTTAAGAAAAGAATAAAGTGATATAATAGATTAAATCAATGTTAAAGGAGAGTTAAATGAAATTTATAAAAAGTGTTTTGAGTGTAGCGTTAATAGCTAGTTTAGGTTTTGCTGCTGATTATGTTATTAAGTTTTCTCATGTGGTTTCTCCAAATACTCCAAAAGGTAAAGCGGCTGATTATTTTGCAAAAAGGGTTGAAGAACTTTCTCATGGAAAAATAAAGGTTGAAGTATATCCAAATTCACAGCTTGGAAAAGATAAAGTTATTTTAAGAAAAATGAAATTTAACGCTGTGCAAATGGCTGCTCCTAGTTTTTCAAAGTTTACAGGATTAGTACCTCAACTCGGGCTTTTTGATTTACCGTTTTTGTTTAAAGATGAAAATCATCTTCATAAAGTTTTAGATGGGGAAGTGGGTCAAAAGCTTTTGGATATGGTAACTAAAAAAGGTTATGTCGC
The DNA here is from genome assembly GCA_039831165.1 of Nautiliaceae bacterium. Lineage (GTDB taxonomy): Bacteria > Campylobacterota > Campylobacteria > Campylobacterales > Nautiliaceae > Caminibacter. The sequence continues at coordinate 887 of JBDONV010000177.1, forward strand.
CCTTGCTTATTGGGATAACGGGTTTAAACAACTTACTGATAGCAAAAGACCTTTAATAAAACCGGAAGATTGTAGAGGTCTTAAATTTAGGGTGATGAGTTCGAAAGTTTTAATTGAGCAATTTAAAGCTTTAGATGCAATTCCCGTTGTTTTGCCGTTTAGTGAAGTATATTCCGCTCTTCAACAAGGAGTTGTTGACGGACAGGAAAATACTATTTCAAATATTTATACTAAGAAATTTTATGAAGTGCAAAAATATATGACGATAACTAATCATGGATATTTAGGATATATGGTTGTTATGAGTAAAAAATTTTGGAATAAATTACCTCAGGATATGAAAAATGTTATCTTAAAGGCCATAAAAGATGCTACGGAAAAAGAGAGAATTTGGGCAAAAGAGCTTAATGAAAATCAACTGGATAAAATTAAAGAATATGCTAAAAAAACGGGTAAACTTGAAATTGATTATTTAACTCCTGAACAAAGACTTTTATGGGAGAAAAAATTAAGAACAATTTATCCTAAGTTTTATAATACTATAGGAAAAGATTTAATTAAAGCGGCAATTAAGGCGGGTGAGTGAAACTAATAGAAAAAGTTTTAATTGTTGTTAGTGTGTTTTTTACATCTTTTGGAATAGCAGCAGGCGTTTTGCTGGCGTTTATAAACGTAGTTGCCAGGTTTGTTTTTAATCAGGGAATAGACTGGGCTTTTGAACTTACTTCTTATTTTTTTATATGGTCCGCTTTTTTTGGGGCGGCTTATCTATTTAGAGTTGGAGGTCATATTAAAGTTACCGTTTTATTAGATTTGCTTCCTCCTTTTTTATCGAAAGCTGTTATTTTAATTGCTGATTTATTAATTTTATTTTATCTTTTATTGGTAGCTTATTATGGTTACATTTTTATTTTTGACCTTGATTTGGGACTTAAGGCAAGCGGCGAGGTTAGTGTGGACTTGAATATTCCTATGTGGTATGTATATACCGTAGTGCCGATAAGTATGATAATAGCCGCAGTATTGACATTTTTTAGATTAATCGAAGATATTAAAACTCCCGCAGACAAAATAGCTAAAAAAAGTGAAAGCGATATGATAATAGAAGAAGTCAAAGAAAATTTAGGAGATATTAAGTGATAGTGGCGACTCTTTTTGGGCTTTTTTTTCTTTTTTTACTTTTAAGCGTGCCGGTTGCCGTTTCTCTTGGACTTTCTACAATGATAACGGCTTATGTTTTTGAAGGTCCGGATTTACTTATTGATTTGGCTAGCAATCTGTTTTCTCAGCTTGATAAATACGCTTTAATGGCGATTCCTATGTTTATTTTAGCAGGAAATATTTTAAGCAAGGGAGGCAGCGCTAAGAGAATTATAGAATTCGCTAAATCGTTTGTAGGACATCTTCCGGGAGGTTTGCCGATAGCCGCTATTTTTGCAAGTATTATTTTTGCGGCGGTTTCAGGGAGTTCTCCTGC
>JBDONV010000066.1:0-8358 GCA_039831165.1 Nautiliaceae bacterium
TACTCATATCTTTAAATCCACCGGCTGCAAGAGTAACTATATGTTCTTTATCCTCCTGCTTAAGAACTGCATTAGCTATTGAAAACGAAACTATATGAGGCATATGGGAAATAAAAGCGGCATGTCTATCATGTTCTGTAGCATTCATAATTTTTATATTCATTTCAAGATGTTTAAATATATCAAAAGCTCTTTTTAACTGATTTTCTCCGCTCTCTTCTATATTACATACAACCATAACCCTGTTTTTATATAAATCCGCAATAGCAGCCTGAGGACCGGAATATTCGGTACCGGCCATTGGATGTGAAGCCACAAGATTTTTTCTTATATTTTTAGGACACTCTTTTATAATTGTCTCTTTTGTAGAACCGAAATCTATAATTAAACTCTCTTTTTTAATATTATATTTTGAAATTTCCTTTAAAGCACTAATAATTCCTCTGATAGGAATTGCCAAAATAATAACATCAGCTACGATAGAGGCTTCTTTTAAAGAAGAAATTTCATCAACCAACCCCAACGCTAAAGCCTCTTTTTGATGACTTTTATTATGGTCTATTCCTATAATTTTTTGAAAATAATTTTTAGTCGCAAGGGCAAAACTACCGCCCATCAGTCCTAATCCCACAACCGCACAAACCATTTAACCTCTTTTTTTAAAAATTATATCACATTTACGATATAATTTTGCATTACAAAAACACAAGGGGAATCATGAAAAAATTTATCTTTTTAATACCTATGCTTATTTTTGCCCAGGACATAGAAAAAATAGAATATAAGGGCCTTGTCCATATCTCACCTTTAAGTGCCAATGCCATTATAAAAATAACTCCTCACTCTCCATACGATATCGAAAAAATAGATAAAAGTATAAAAGCACTTTATGATACAGGATATTTTAAAACCATTAAAGCAGATTACAGTAACGGTGTTTTAACGTTTATATGTAAAGAAAAACCCACTATATTAAACATAAAATTAAATAACATTTCAGAAGAATTAAAAAAAGTATTAAAAGAAAATAATTATCTTCCTAAAAAAGGTTCCATATTAAACCCTAAAAAACTTAAAGAATTAAAAGAGTTTATTAAAAGTTATTATATAGCAAAAGGTTATTTTAATACCGTGGTAGATATAAAAACAAAGCCGGTAGATAAAAACAAAATTATATTAGAAATAAATGTTTATAAAGGTAAAAAAGTTGCAATAAGAAAAATAAACTTTTTTGGAGCTTCTTTAGATAAAGACGATTTAATAGACCTAACAGAAAATCAGCCTAAAACATTTTGGAGCTTTCTGCCTATTTTTAACAGTGGAGAGCTTAACCTTTATAAACTGCCTGAAGACCAGAAAAAAATCCAAGATTATTATTTAAATTTAGGATATTTAGACGCAAAAGTCTCTATGCCTTTAACTAAAACAAATTTAGATAGTTATTTTGCAGATATAGACTATAAAATACACGAAGGAAAAAGATATATAGTTAAAAAAGTGGAAGTAGAATATCCTAAAGAAATAAATGTAACTTTACCAGAACTTGAACTAAAAAAAGATAAATATTTTAATATATACGCTTTAAGAGAAGATATAAAAAATATATCTCATGCTTTTATGGATAAGGGTTATGCTTATGCAAAAGTTTATCCGGATATTAAAAAAGAAAAAGACTATGCTTTAATTACTTATAAAGTAATTCCAGGACAAATAGTATATATAAAAAACGTAATAATAACTGAAAACGATAAAACACTAGACAGAGTGATAAGAAGAAATATATATTTAGCCCCAGGCGATAAATTTTCATACACTAATTTCGAAGACAGTATTAATTCTTTAAAAAGAACCGGATATTTTGAAGATGTAAAAATAGAAAAAAAACAAATTTCTAAAAATGAAATGGATTTAATAGTTCATGCAAAAGATGGATTAAGCGGAAGTCTTAGAGCCGGTATAAGCTACGGAAGCTATACTAAATTTGGAGTAAATTTTGCTATTACAGAAAGAAACGTTTTTGGAAGCGGTCAAAAAATAACTTTAAATGCAGATTTAAGTTCCGTTTCAAAAACGTTTAATATGTCTTTATATAATCCTAGGGTATTAGATACGAAATATTCTATGAATTTTTCCATTTTTGATGATTATTTCGAAGGAATTTCATATACTTCCCACAAAAAAGGTGGATATATCGGTATAGGGAGAATGTTAAACAGATACCTTAACGCCCATCTGACTTACGGATATGAAAAAGATAAACTTTCCGATTATGACGTATCGGATGAATATATAAAACCTCAAAGTACTAAAAGCTATATAGTAACAAGCATCAGTTACAATAATACCGATGATTATTTTTTCCCTACCAAAGGTATAAAAGCAAGCGCTTCAATGGAATATGCAGGTATAGGAGGGGATGAAGAATATATAAAGGCAATAGCCAAAGGTAAATATTTTTATCCTATTAAAGATAAAACATATAAAACCATAGCGGTATTAAAATACAGAGCTATAGGAGGAATCGCCGTAGATAACGGATATTTACCTATCAATGAAAAATTTTATATAGGAGGACCTTCTACTGTTAGAGGATTTAGTTCTTATTCCATTTCTCCTAAAGATAAAGAGGGTAACGAAATAGGAGGAAAATACGAATTTATAACCGGTGTGGAAGTATCTACTCCGATTAACGAAAAGTTAAAAATGTGGCTTACAGGTTTTGTTGACTACGGAGCTGTAGGAGAAGATTCTTTAGATATTTCAAGAGCATCATATGGAATACAGCTTGAGTGGATTACACCTATGGGACCTCTTAGTTTTATTTTAGCAAACCCTCTTAAATCAAAAGATGAAGATGATTTAAAGAAATTTGAATTTTCAATGGGAGCCAATTTTTAAGAAACAAAATGAAAGAAAAAAAACTCGGATTTTGGGAAGCATTTAGTATAGGTGTCGGCGGAATGGTAGGAGGTGGTATTTTCGCCGTTTTGGGACTCACTATTGATTTGGCAAAAGGAGCCGCTCCTCTTGCTTTTTTAACTGCCGGTCTTATTGCTCTAATTACGGCATATTCTTACGCTAAACTATCGGTCAAATTTCCAAGCGAAGGCGGCAGTATCGAATATATCGTTCAAGCTTACGGAAACAATCTTTTTAGCTCAGTAGCCAATAATCTTTTATTAATGGCTTATGTAATTATGCTCTCTTTATACGCTTCTGCTTTTGGAAGCTATGGCAGCGCTCTTATTATGGGACATGAAATGCCTTGGCTTCATAAAACTTTAGCTGTATTTGTAATAGTAACTTTTGTATTAATTAATCTTTTAGGAGCATATCTTACCGGAAAAGCCGAAGATATTTTAGTCTATACAAAAGTCGGTATTTTACTAATTTTTATAGCTATAGGTTTTTATACAGCCCAGCATTTTGAAAGACTCTCGCCTGAATATTGGGAAAATTTTATAAAAACCATAACAGGAGGTCTCATAATCTTTGTAGCTTATGAAGGATTTGAACTTATAGCAAACGCGGCAAAAGACGTCGAAAATCCGGAAAAAACACTTCCAAAAGCTTTTTATTCAAGTGTAACTTTTGTAATGTTTTTATATATAAGCATTGCAATTGTCACAATAGCCAATGTGGATTTTGAAACCGCTAAAAAAGCTCAAGATTATGTTTTAGCTATTGCAGCAGAACCTATGCTTGGAAAAGCGGGATTTGTAATTATCGCTATTGCAGCTATGATTTCAACGGCAAGTGCCATTAACGCAACTATCTACGGAGCAGGAAGAGCTGGATATTTAATCGCAAAAACAGGAGAAATTCCAAAAGAATTTTCAAAGAAATTAAAAAATGGATATGAAGGTATGATTATTTTAGGACTTTTGGCAATTATATTTACCACAAGTTTTAATATTGAAAACATCTCTATTGCAGGAAGTTTTGGATTTTTAATAATATTTGGTTTAGTAAACTATGCAAACTTTCAATTAAGAAACATAACAAACGCCAATCCTTTTTTAGCTTTTTTAGGAGCTATTCTTTGCTTTATATCGGCTGGAATACTTATAGGATATAATTTAATCCATAATCCACAAACACTTCAAAACAGCTTTTGGGCTGTAACAGGAGTTATAATTTTTACAATAATTTATAAAAAATTAGGAAATAAAATGAAAAAAGTTCTCGATGAAGAACTCAGAAATAAGTTACAGTAAAATTTATATCAATTTTCTAAAATCTTTTTTACAATAGGTAAAAGTTTTGAACGAATTTCATTGTAAGTTTTTACAAACTCTTCATATTCTTTCCCGTCAGGGTCTTCAAAAGGTATGTGAATAGTTTTTACTTTTTTTGGAAATACTGGACAGGTTTCTTTAGCATTATCGCATACCGTTACTATTAAATCAAAATCATTATCAATTACCTCATCTATTGTCTTAGAATAAAACTCATCTTTCCAAATCCCTTTTTTTTGTAAAACTTTTTTAGCATTTGGATTTACTCTGCCGCTGGCTTTTACACCGGCACTCATAACATCAATCCCTGCTGATTTTAAAATAGCTTCGGCTATAATACTTCTACAGCTGTTACCTGTGCATAAGACCAAAACTTTTTTATTCTTCATTTTTTATTTCCAAGTCAAAAAAAAGTTCACGTGTTTTTAAACGTTCTTTTGCAAGATACAGGTTTTTACCTTTTATCACAATCTTATTTTTATCTTTTTTTATTTCAACTTTGGGCATAGAGAGATTAATATTTACAAGTTTTGCCACCCAAAAAATATTACACAACTTTTCTATTATATCTTTTTTAGGAAGAAGGCATTTAAATTTTTCTATCTCTTTTTTCTTAATTTTCTTTCTTTTGTAATAACGGATAATTTTTGAAATAAGCAGTCTGTCACAATGTCTAAACCCGTAATGAAGAGAATTTAACAAAATATAATCAGTATGTTTATGGGCTTCGTAAAAATCCACTAATTCTCCGGCACGAGAAAGTTTGATGGCATAAGTGAGGTGCATTTTATATTTATCATCAAGTTTAAAATTATCTTTCAATAACTCAAAAACCTCAAGAGCCACCTTTGTTTCATAAGAAGCTATTTTTCTGTCAATCTGATAAACGTCTATAATGGTTCTAACAGAAGGGTTAAAATTATCGGGAAACCTGTAATTGTCATTTCTTAACAAGTCCGTTAAAAACACCCCTTCCCTAACGCCTACTCCGCTTGTTATAACCTCTTTTGCTTCTAAATATTCTAAAAGCTCTAGAAATATAAGAGTTCCAGGTCTTATGACATCAAGCCTTTCAGGCTTAATACCAGCTTTCAAAAGCTCTTCATCACTCATTTTTATAATGCTCTCGATAAACTCTTTTTGTTTTTTAACTTCATAAGTAAATCCATGGAGAATATCAAGAGGATATTCAATTTTTTTCATAATTGCTTGAGATAAGGCTCTGATTGTCCCGCCAATACCAAACACTTTTTTTGAATTAAAAATATCCCCTAGTCTTTTTATCTCTTCTTTTATATAAGCTTTTGCACCTTTTATATCACCTTTATCAAAAAACAGCTCTTTTAACCTGACAGTACCTAGTTTTAAAGAAATAGTAGATTCTATTCTTTTGTTGCGTATTAAGGCGAGTTCGGTAGAACCCCCTCCTATATCTATCGTTACTCCGTTTTTTTCATACAAAAGATTTGCCGCAGCAACCCCTCCAAAAAAGGCCTCTTTATCTCCGTCAATTACTTTTATTCTAAGTCCTAACTCATCTTTTACGCGTTTTATAAATTCGACTCTATTAGGAGCGTCACGAACGGCAGAAGTGGCAACACAGAGAATTTTTCTGGCTTTCAGAGACTTTGCGATTAAAAGAAACTCTCTAAGCGCCTTTATAGCTCTTTCAATCGCAAAATCCTGTAAATTTCCCCCGTTTTCATAGGCTCCTTCACTTATCCTGACTTTACTTTTTTCTTCACGAAGAAGATAAAAACCAAAACGGCTGGTTTTTTTAAATACTGCCATTCTGGCTGAATTTGAACCTATATCGATTATAGCCGTTACTTTTGCCATTACTCTTCGTCTTTGTGAATAAGTTCCGCTTTTAATTTAAGTTCTTTTGCCGTTTCTACGTTATCAGGGTCGGGAACTATAGCATCAACCGGACATACCTGAACACATTGAGGCTCACCACCATATTCGATACACTCAGTACATAAATCCGGGTCTATCTCATAAATAGGATCACCAGGTTCAATTGCCCCGTTTGGACATTCATCAACACACGCATCACACGCAATACATTCTTCGGTTATTTTAAGTGACATGCTACTCCTTTGGATATGAAAATTTATAGCCTCTTCGGCGAATGGTCTTTATTGTATCAATTTTAAAAACTTTGTCAACCTTTTGGCGTATCTGATTTATTGCAACTTCTATAACATTTGGAGTTACAAGTTCTGGCTCTTCCCAAATAGCATCAAGAAGCTGTTCTTTTGATATAACCTGATTTGGATATCTAGCTAGATGCATAAAAACTTCAAAAGCTTTTCCTTTTAAATAAGACTCTTTACCTTTATAAATTACTTTTTCTTCATCTTTTACTATTATAAGGTCTTTTATCTTGATTTGTGACTCTTTCCCGCTTCTTAAAGCAACATTTACCCTTGCTATAAGCAAATCAAAATGAATAGGTTTTTTAATATAATCATCAGCCCCCATTTTTAACGTTTTAATCTCACTTTCAACAGAAGGATCATCAGAAATTACTATAATTTTAATTAAAGGATAAATATCTTTAGCATAATCTATAAACTTAAAAACTTCACTCATACCAAAATTGGTATCTACTATTATTAGATTATAATGCCTTATATCCAAAAAATATTTAGCATCTTTTATAGTAAAAGCTTCATCTGTTTTATATCCCGCTTCATGAAGAGATTTTGTAATTAAATCGTTTAAAGTTTCATCTTTTTCTACAACTAAAAGGCGCATAATTCTCCTTTTTGCCAAAGCCCTTTAAAATTTCAAATATTATATCAAAAATTAATATTTTCTTAAAATTTCAACCCCAACTAAAGCATTCTTTAAAATTTCAGGTTTTGTTATTTTCAAATAAAGCTCTTTCATCTGAGGAAACAGTTTTTCAAGTTTTTTTTGAATATCATCTGCGGCGTCTTCTATTAAAGAATATTTATTTTCTATAATCATATTCTGAATGATATCACATACTTTTGAATAATCTACATAATCTACTTTTTGGGGATAAGAAATTTTACAATCAACCACAACCAGCTGTTCTTCGTTTCTCTCTTTTTCCAAAATTCCCAAAATAGCTTTAAAAGTCAACTCTTCTATTACAATGGTATACATCATACAACCCTTTTTTCCTGACCTGTTATAAGTCTATAAATGTTTTCTTTATGTTTATAAATAACGATAAACGCTATAATCCATAAAGGCGCATAAGATTGAATAGATATATCCGGATACAAAATATAAGCGCTCGCAATTCCAGCTAAAATCCCCACAAGAGAACTAAGTGAAGATATTTTAACTGTTTTTGCCATAATAAACCAAACTATAAGTCCGACAATTGCAGCTTTTGGAATAAGTACTAGCATTACTCCAAGAGTAGTGGCAACTCCTTTTCCTCCTTCGAATTTTAAAAACGGAGAAAAACAGTGTCCTATTACTGCCAAAACGGCTATAGTCCAAAGAGTTGCGTCACAAACTCCCACAGCTTTTGCTGCCAAAATTACCGCAGCTCCTTTAAAAGCATCCAGAAAAAGCGTAATAGCCGCTAATTTTTTAGCTTTTATTGGATTTTTTTCTTTTAAAACCCTTAAAACGTTTGTAGCTCCTATATTTCCACTTCCGTGTTCTTTTATATTGATTCCGGCAAAATATTTGGCTATGATATATCCAAACGGAATTCCACCTACCAAGTAAGCGATAAGATACCATAAAAGATTGCTCATAAATTTCCTTTTTTGTGAAATTATAATATAATTATTTAAGTTTAAAGAAAGGATATAAATGGTTAAGAGAGTAAAAGAATTGTTAAAAAAACACAATATAACCTTAGCGGCACACTATTATCAAAAAGATGAAATATTCGACATTGCCGATTTAACGGGAGACAGTTTAGAACTTGCCAAAAAAACTGCTTCTATTAAAAACCCTCTTATTTTTTGCGGAGTAAGTTTTATGGGTGAAAGCGCCAAAATACTAAATCCAAATATTCCCGTATATATGCCGCGTCTTGCTTCATGTTCTATGGCAAGAATGGCAGAAGTAGAAAAAGTCCTAAACGATATAAATACATTAAAAGAAAACAAAATTGATTTTA
>JBDONV010000036.1:0-2346 GCA_039831165.1 Nautiliaceae bacterium
TTGCCGGATTTGCCGGAAGCACGGCTGATGCATTTATTTTATTCGATATGTTTGAAAATCATCTTCAAAACAGAAAGGGCGATTTATTAAAAGCCGTTATCGATTTTGCAAAAGAGTGGAGAAAAGACAAATATTTAAGACGACTTGAAGCTATGATGATAGTCTTAAACACAAAACATATTTTTATACTTTCAGGTAACGGAGATGTGGTAGAACCGGAAGACGGCAAACTCGCTGCAATCGGAAGCGGAGGAAATTTTGCGATTTCTGCTGCTCGCGCGCTTGACAGACACGCCGAGCTTGACCCTGAAAAGCTTGTTAGAGAATCACTTCAAATTGCTGGGGAGCTTTGTATTTATACCAATACCAATATTACCATTTTAAAATTAGAGGAGGATAAATAATATGGCGGAAATGACTCCAAAAGAGATTGTAAAATATCTTGACGAATACGTTGTAGGGCAAAAAGAGGCTAAAAAAACGATAGCCATTGCTCTTAGAAATAGATATAGAAGAATGAAACTTCCAAAAGAGTGGCAGGATGATATTTTGCCAAAGAATATTTTAATGATAGGACCCACTGGTGTTGGGAAAACGGAAATTGCTAGAAGAATGGCTAAGATGATGAAGGTCCCTTTCGTAAAAGTTGAGGCTAGTAAGTACACCGAAGTAGGGTTTGTAGGACGTGATGTTGAGAGTATGATTAGGGATTTGGTTAATAACTCTATGAATTTAGTCAGAGCCGAAATGGAAGCAAAAAGTAAAGAACAGATAGAAGAAGATATTATTAACGAAATTACTAAAAAGCTTATTCCTCCTCTTCCTAAAAACGCTCCAGAAGAGAAACAAAAAGAGTATGAACATACTTTTAATAAAATGAAAGAGAGAGTAAAAAAGGGTGAGGTTGACCATCTTAAAATTACTGTTGAAGTGGACGAAGATATGGGAATGGATGATAATTTACCTCCTGAAATGGTAAAAGCACAGGAGAGTATCGTAAAAATTATAGGGATTTTTAATAAGAATAAAGAAAAAAAAGAAGTTACGGTAAAAGAAGCAAAAGAACTTTTAAGACGTCAGGCTGCTGAGAAATTTATTAATAAAGAAGAGCTTAAAAAAGAAGCAATAAAAAGAGCTGAAAACGGTATTATTTTTATAGATGAAATTGATAAAATCGCGGCTACCGGAAATACCCGTCAGGACCCGAGCAAAGAGGGAGTTCAAAGAGATTTGCTACCAATTGTTGAAGGTTCGACGGTTAATACAAAATACGGATATGTAAATACCGACCATATTTTATTTATAGCAGCAGGTGCTTTTCATGTAAGTAAGCCAAGCGATTTAATCCCCGAACTTCAAGGAAGATTTCCTTTAAGAGTTGAGCTTCAAAGTCTTGATGAAGAAGCTTTATATCAAATTTTAACACGTCCTAAACATTCACTTATTAAACAGTATCAAAAACTTCTTGAAGTAGAGGGTGTTAATCTTCAATTTGAAGAAGATGCGCTTAGAGAAATCGCAAGATATGCGTTTTTAGCCAATGAAAAAACGGAAGATATCGGAGCTAGACGTCTTCATACGGTTGTTGAAAAAGTGCTTGAAGATATTAATTTTAATGCGGATGAATATAAAGGCCAGGATTTTATAATTACAAAAGAGTATGTTAAAGAAAGACTTGATGATATAGTGGAAAATGAAGAAGTAGCAAAATACATTTTATAAGGAATTTAATGCCAAAAAGCGGATTTGTAGGAATTTTAGGAAAACCAAACGCCGGTAAATCGACTCTTCTTAACTGGCTTTTAGGAGAAAAAATTGCTCTTGTTTCTCCTAAAGCCAATGCCAGCAGAAAAAGAGTCAATGCTATTGTTATGCACGGAGATGACCAGATCATACTTTTAGACACTCCCGGACTTCATGAAAAAGAAAAGCTTCTTAATAAATTTATGTTAAAAGAAGCCCTAAAAGCGTTAGGCGATAGTGATTTGGTTTTGTTTTTAGCGGATGTAAAAGACGATTTGGATGGGTATAAGTGGTTTTTAGAACTTAATAAAAAAAATATTCCTCATATAGTAGTATTGACTAAAACAGATTTGGCAAATGATGAAGAGGTTCAAAAAAAAATAGAAGAGTATAAATCTTTAGGAAAAGCGCTGGCTGTTATTCCAATAAGCGCTGTAGAGGGTAAAGGTAAAGATGAGTTGTTAAATGAAATAGTAAAACACCTTCCTGAACATCCTTATTATTACGACCCTGAAATAATTTCTACGGAACATATAAGGGATATTTACAAAGAGCTTATAAGAGAGGCTCTTTTTGAAAAACTTGGAGATGAATTGCCTTATG
>JBDONV010000090.1:0-2332 GCA_039831165.1 Nautiliaceae bacterium
AAAAGAGAAAATGGATGCTTTAAAACAGGCGGCAATAGAAGCAAGTCAGGAATTAAACGAAGTTGCAAGTATTATGCAGCAGCTTAATAGCGAAATTTTTGAAATCTCAAATCAGACAAAAACCGTGGTAGAGCAGTCTCATGATATTAAAAATGTTGTAAATGTTATTCAAGAAATCGCAGACCAGACTAATCTTTTGGCTCTTAACGCGGCAATAGAAGCGGCAAGGGCCGGGGAGCATGGAAGAGGATTTGCGGTAGTTTCGGATGAAATTAGAAAACTTGCTGAAAAAACTCAAAAAAGTTTAAGCGAAATTGACGCAAACATTAATCTTCTTACTCAGTCTATTACGAATATAGGCGAGGCTATTATGAAACAGACCGAAGAAATTGCGACTGCCACAAGTAAAGTAGAAGACGTTAACAATAAAACTCAACTTATGGAAAGAAACGTTGAAGAAGTTGACGTTATTGCCGAGGAGGTTAGTCAAATGGCAGAGACTATGCTTAAAAACGTGGAAAAGAATAAGTTTTAAGTATGGTTACGAATAAAATAATAGAGACGATAAAATCTTTATTTAAAAAACATCTGGAAGAAATTTCTCTTCCCGATGATAAAAAAGAAGCAATTTATCAAAAATTTTTAGAGCTTTTAGAAAATTTGGTAGGGAATTTTAAAAATGTTTTAGATTCCATTAAAGAAGCCGTTATTGTTATAGATGAAGAGGGAAATATTCAAGAGGCTAATAAAACTTTTTTTGAATGGATTTCTCTTTCAAGAAATGATGTAATAGGCAGAAATATTAAAGATTTTATTTTTGAGGATATAGAAAATAAAATCGTTTATTTAAAAAACCATGAGCTTATTCCCGTAGAACTGCATATTAAAGAATTTGAAATTAACAATAAAAAATATAAAAGACTTATAGCCTCAAATATAAAAAGCAGAGTGGAAGTTGAGCTTAAATTAAAAAATCTTTTAAGGCTTTATAAGGTTTTAAGCAAAATTAACGAACTTATTATAAGAGCCGTAAATAAAGAGGAAGTTTTTTCCCTAAGCTGTGAAATTTTGGTTAAAGAAGGACATTTTGACTTTGCATGGATAGGAGAGCTTAGAGGTGAGAATATAGTACCGGTGGCATGGTTTGGAGAAAACAAAGAATTTGCCGAGAGTTTAAAAAATAGAGTTTTTAAACAAAAAAATATAAAAGAACTTATAACACATTCTTATTTAAAAGAGAGTAATCTTCAAAAAGAGGAAAAGGCTTTTTTTAATAAAATCACTATTCCTATTTTTAAAGAAGAAAACGCTATTTCTGCGGTTGTCTCTCATAAAGAAATAACGGCAATATTAGTGGTTTATTATAAAGGTAAAGAGTTTGATGAGGAAGAAATCACTCTTTTAAAACAGATAGCACATGATATAGGTTTTGGGATAGTTACTCTTGCAAGAAAAGAAGATGTCGATTATCTGGCTTATTATGACGTATTGACCTCTCTTCCAAACAGAAGATATTTTTTTGAAGAACTTGAATCAGTACTAAGTATTCTTAAAGAAAAAGACCAGCAAGGGATGCTGGCAATTGTGGATATAAATAATTTTAAAACTATAAATTCAGCTGTAGGGTTTTGGGCTGGAGATATTGTTCTTTCACAGATATCTTCCGAACTTAAAAAGATATTAAGAAATAAAGATATCTTAGCAAGAGTGGGGGGAGATGAATTTGCTTTATTTTTATATAATATTAAAAGTAAAGAAGAGGCTATATACAGAATTACAAGTGTTTTAAAAGATTTTGAGTTTATTTTTGAGATAGAAAATAAAAAATTTTTGGTGACTTTAAGTATAGGAGCGGCATTTTTTCCATATGATGGAACAACAAAAGAAGTTTTATTCGCAAGTGCGGAAGCCGCTTTAAAAGAAGCGAAAAAAAGAGGAAAAGGAATAGAATTTTTTTCAAAAAGTCTGCAACAAAGTACTCTTGAGAGTTTAAATCTTGAAAGTGAACTGGTAGAAGCTATTAAAAAAGACGAATTTTGCGTATTTTATCAACCTATAGTAGATGTAAAAGAAAAAAGAATTTTTGGTGCGGAAGCTCTTATTAGATGGATAAAAAACGGTGAAATTGTTCCTCCTTTTAAATTTATACCTATTTTAGAAGAAAGAGGGCTTATTAAGGAAGTAGGCGCAATTGTTATGGATAAAGTTTTTAGGTTTATAAAAGAAGAGAAATTAAATATCTCGATATCCATAAATGTATCTGCAAAACAGGTTCACCTTAACTTTTATAAAGAAGTTTTAGATTTAATAGAAAAATATTCCATATCTCCTT
>JBDONV010000014.1:0-2317 GCA_039831165.1 Nautiliaceae bacterium
TAAGTTTTTTAAATTCTTCATAATCTTTTTTATCTCCGTCTAGCATCCTTTTGAACGCTTTAACTACCATAGGTGTAATTTCATGGTATTCTTCGTTTCTTCTAAATTTATAAACGCCTCCGGCAGGGATTTTTTCTTCTTTAAACGCTTCTTTATGTTTTTGTTCTATTTTTTCTTCTATATCTTCATAAGTAAGTCCAGGAATAAGTGTTTTGCTTCCTATAAAACATTCGTTTGCCATCTCTTCGCTTAAACCTATAATGTCAAAAAGTGCCGAATTTCTGTAACTGGCTATTGTGGAAATTCCCATTTTGGACATAATTTTTAAAATACCTTTATTAAGTGCGCTGTGGACATTAAAAAGTGCGTCGTCTCTTTCAATGTTCATATCTTTGCTTAGGTCGCATACCGTTTTAAATAAAAGATACGGATAAATCGCGCTTGCTCCATATGCAATCATTACAGCTGCGTCATGAGGAGTCGTAACTTCGCATGTTTGAGCTACAATGCTGGTTAAATGTCTTACTTTGTTGTCTAACAGTTTTTTGTGAAGTCTTCCTATTAACATAGCCATAGGAATTGATTTATGTTCTTTATCTATTCCTTTGTCGTCGAGGAATATAATTCTAACTCCGTTTTCTTTTACATCGTTTACGATTTTATCGGTAAGTGTTTCTAGGGCTTCTTTTAAATTGTTTTTATAAGCAGTCGAATAAATTTTATTTTTGTAATCGCTCTCAAATCTAGGTGAATTTTCATCTCCAAAGCTTTTTAATACTTCTAATTTTGTTTGAGTAAGAATAGGAGTTGTTGTTTTAATTCTTTTTGCGTGTTCTGGCGCTTCATCAAGAATATTGTGAATTTCACCAAATCCGGTATTTAAGCTCATAACTATTTTTTCTCTTAAAGAGTCTATAGGAGGGTTTGTAACCTGAGCGAATTTTTGTCTGAAAAAGTCGTTAAAACTTCTGTAAGGATAATCGCTAAAACATGCTAAAGGGGTGTCGTCTCCCATACTTCCTGTAGGCTCTTTTGCATCCGTTATCATAGGTTTTATTATTTCGTTTATTACCTCTTTTGTGATACCTGCGTATCGTTGTTTATGTATTAAATCCTCAATTTCTATTTTTTCATCTATTGCGTAAGGATTGTCTATATATTCTTGAAGATATATCATATTTTCATTTAACCATTTCGTATAAGGGTTGCTTGATTTTAAGTAATCGTCTATATCTTTGTTTTTAAGTACAACTCCGAATTTTGTATCGACTCCTATCATTTGACCGGACTGGAGTTTTCCTCTCTCAAGTACTTCATCTCCGTCTGCGATATCCAAAACCCCGTATTCGCTGGCTATTAAGATTTTTCCGTTTTTGGTAATAACATATTTTGCCGGTCTAAGTCCGTTTCTGTCAAGAACTACGGCGATATATCTTCCATCACTGACGCTTACGGCCGCAGGTCCGTCCCATGCTTCGAATCTGGTTGAGAAATATTCGTAAAACGCTTTTAATTCGCTGTCAAGATAAGGCGCGTTTTGCCATGGCATAGGAATAAGAGCTCTTATAGCTTTAAAAAAGTCCATGTCGTTCATAATTAAAAATTCTATCATTCTATCAAGTGAACTTGAGTCGCTTTCATCAAATCTTACTATAGGAAGGAGTCTTTTAAGCTCTTCTTGCGAAAATACCGGAGATTTTATAGATTCGCTTTTAATAAGTGAATTTATTCTGTTTGCCTGAATGGAGTTAATTTCTCCGTTATGTGCTATAAATCTGAAAGGCTGGGCAAGTCTCCATTCAGGAAGCGTGTTTGTAGAAAATCTTTGATGAAACAGGGCAAAATATACTTTAAAATCCGGGTCTTTTAAATCCGGATAAAATTCTTTTATATGATTAGGCATCAACAGCCCTTTATAGGCTATTTTTTTGCTTGAAAAAGTAGGGATGTAAAAATCTTTGTCTTCTATAGCGTTTTCTATCTCTTTTCTGGTAAGATATAAAAGCTCTTCGAATCTTTTTGTAGCTATAATAGAATTTGGAACTATAAAAACATGATAAATTTTAGGAAGCGTTTTAAGAGCGAGTTCTCCTAAAGCTTCAGTATTTATAGGAACTTCTCTCCATAACGTTACTTTTAAATCGTTTTTTTCGCAAAATTCTTCCACTGTTTCTTTATGTTTTTCGTTTTTTAAAAAAATAACTCCAACGCCGAAAATATCAGGCAAATCAATACCTTGTTCGTTTGCCTTTTTTTTGAAAAATTCTTTTGGCATTGAAAATAAAAGCCCGCTTCCATCGCCCGATTTTCCATCAGC
>JBDONV010000194.1:0-3382 GCA_039831165.1 Nautiliaceae bacterium
TACAATTTCCTCTTTTACGGAAGCAAAAAGAAAAAAGGGTAAAATAAGAAATATCATTTTACTAGGGCATGGTCTAAAACTTCTTCGATTCTTTTTACAGGTACTATTTCAAGACCTTCTTTTACCTCTTCAGGAATGTCGTCAAGGTCTCTTTTAAAGTTTTTTTCCGGTATTAAAACTTTTTTAATTTTAGCTTTATAAGCGGCTATTAATTTTTCTTTTAAGCCTCCTATTGGCAAAACATCTCCGCTAAGGGTTATTTCTCCCGTCATTGCCACATCGGCTTTTACTTTTTTTTCACTGAAAATACTGGCTATTGCCGTTGCCATCGTAATTCCGGCACTTGGTCCGTCTTTTGGTATAGCGCCTTCTGGGACGTGTATATGAACGTTATATTTATAATAAACAGGCTCTTTTGAACGCTCTTTCGGCTTGATTTTTTTCGTATCGATAAGAACTTTAATAAGCGTAAAGGCTATATGAGCTGACTCTTTCATAACATCACCAAGCTGTCCTGTTAAAATTACCTGTCCTTTACCTTTATATTTTACGGCTTCAACTTTTAATACGTCTCCTCCAACCGGTGTCCATGCAAGACCGTTTACGACTCCTATTTTGTCTTTTTTATCAACGGTTTCAGATTCGTAAAGAGGTTTGTCCAGAAATTCTTTAAGGTTTTTAAGGGTTATTCTTATCTGTTTTTCACCTTCAAGTATTTTTATAGCGGCTTTTCTCATAATTTTTGCTATTACTCTTCTTAGGTTTCTAACTCCCGCTTCTTTTGTGTATTTGTCTATTATTTCTTTTAATGCAGCATCGCTTATTTGTATTTCGCTTTTTTTAAGAGAATGTTTTTTCATTTCCTGCGGAATCAGGTATCTTTTGGCAATTTCGAACTTTTCCTGCGGCGTATAGCTGCCTACAAAAATCATCTCCATTCTGTCTCTAAGAGGTGCCGGAATGGTGCTTGGGTCGTTTGCCGTTGCTATAAATAATACTTTACTCAAATCCAAATCAAAATTAAGATAAAGGTCTCTGAAATTTGTATTTTGTTCAGGGTCTAGGATTTCTAAAAGCACAGCAGTCGGGTCTCCTCTGTATCTTGAGATTTTGTCTATTTCGTCAAGGACCATAACGGGATTCATCTGTTTGGCATTTATAATCCCCTGTGCTATACGTCCTGGCATTGCTCCTATATAAGTTCTTCTGTGACCTCTGAGTTCATTTACGTCTTCAAGACCTCCAAGAGCTATTCTGACCAGGTTTCTCTCAAGTGCTTTTGCTATCGAATTAGCTAAGCTTGTTTTACCAACCCCAGGAGGTCCCACAAAACATAAAGTCGCTCCGCTAAATTCTTCTCCTCTTTTTTTGGCAAGTTCTTTTGCGGCAAAATATTCAATTATTCTTTCTTTTGGTTTTTTAAGCCCGTAATGGTCTTTATCAAGTCTTTCTTTAAGTTCGCTTATATCAAAATCTTCTTTTGCATAGTTGCAAAAAGGAATTTCAAGGGCCCATTCTATATAGTTTTGAGCAGTTGTCGCCTCAGCGCTGTCAGGATGCATTCTTGAGAGGCGGTCAATCTGTTTTTTTATCTCTTTGTAAGCATCTTCTTTCATACATGGTTTGAGTTTTTCAAGTTTTTCCCTGTACTCTTTTATTTCTTCTTCAAGCTCGTTTGTCATACCGAGTTCTTGTTGGATAAGTTTTAACTGCTGTTTTAGAAGATGCTCTCTGTTTGCCTCCTGGACCTGTTCCATAACTTTTCTTGAGAGTTCGTTTTTTATTTTTATGGATTCGATTTCTTCTAAAATAAAATGAATGAGTTTTATTACTCTCTCTTTTGTATCTATTTCTTTAAATAGCTCATATCCTTTTTCGGCAGGAAGTTTGAGTGAGCTGGCAATAATATCTACAATTCTGTTGGCATCGCTGTTTGAGTCTATTATTTTTACGAAATCTTTAGGAAAAAAAGGATTAAGTTCGCTTAGGGCTATTATATGCTCTTTTAATGTTTCAAGCAGTGCTTTTATCTCTTTTTTTGAGGATTTTACTGCCTCTACCTTGTCTACTATTGCCATAGTGGGGTTTTTATCCGTTATTTCTAAAATTTTTCCTCTCTCAAGTCCCTGAAAAAGAATCTTAACCCTGCCTTCGGGCAATGTTACTTTTCTTATAATGGTTCCTATCGTTCCGTAGGTTTCCGGTTCGTCTTTTATGGATATGAAAAGTAAAGAATGGTCGTTAATAGCTTTTTGAACGGCTATAATATCTTCTTTCTTTTCAAGAAAAATAGGAATAATCATAAAAGGATATATAAGCTCTTTTTCTACTAAAACAGGAATTTCAGCAGGAAGTTCGTTATAGTTTTCAAGTGTCATGTTTCTCCTTACCAGTAAAATATTTTTTTATACCATGGA
This sequence comes from Nautiliaceae bacterium, assembly GCA_039831165.1. GTDB lineage: Bacteria > Campylobacterota > Campylobacteria > Campylobacterales > Nautiliaceae > Caminibacter. The sequence continues at coordinate 2,418 of JBDONV010000194.1, forward strand.
ACTACAGGTTCTTTTGAGTTTTTAGGTATTGCGGTTTTATATTTTTCGGCAGCTTTAGGTTTGTCGAGTTTTTTATAAAGCTTATATATTTTATCATCAAGATATTTTTTTGTCAAGAGAGCTTTTGCATGTATGGTGTTCACTTCGTAAATATATTTTGAAGAAGAAAAGTGTTCTTTGAAATTTTCGCATTCTTCAATAAGATTTAAAAGTTTTCCCTGGTCTGTATAAGCGTTTTGATAATCAAAAAAGTCGGCTTTGATTTTTTGATATTCGCACCATGGAATTTCCTCAATGCCTGCAAATCTTTTTTCGTATTCGCCTATGTAGAATTTGGCGAGTTTATACTCTTCGTTTTGCATATGGGCTAAAAAAAGGATTAAAAGGTCAGGTTTGATATAAATGGAAGAGGGATATTGAGCGTCAAGAGATAAAAACAGATTATCAGCGTCGTCAAGATTGTTGTCCTGAACGGCTTTGTATATTTTTGAATGAATCGCGTTTGCTGTTAAATTAGATGCGTTTGTTAAGGATGACTTTTGAGAACATCCTATTATAAAAAGAAGTATAAAGCCCGCTAAAATTCTTTTAATCATTTAATTTCCTTAGCTCTTCCTCAACTTTTTGGAATTTTTCTTTAAGTTCGTTTAATTCTTTTTGATTTTTTTCCACCACTTCTTTTGGTGCGCGCTCTATGAAATTTTTGTTTGAGAGTTTCTTTTCTAGTTTTTCGATTTCTTTATTTAGTTTTTCTTTTTGTTTATTAAGCCTGCTTAAAAGAGGGGCGATGTCAATCTCTTCTTTGCTGAGCATAGTTTCAAGATTGTCGCTTATGTCTTTTATGGCGTTTTCAATCGGTTTATTTACAAATTCAACCTCTTCGACTTTAGCCAGTTTTTTTATAAATTCCTTAGCCATTTCAGGCAGGTTTGCCAAAACGTAAGCTTTTTTGAAATTGCTTTGGG
>JBDONV010000194.1:3392-8233 GCA_039831165.1 Nautiliaceae bacterium
ATCAAATCAAAATCGGCAGGTTTTTGTACTTCTTTTTCTTTTGGATATTCTTTTAACATTATGGAGTTTTCTTCTATATTTTTATTTTCGCTTAGCTCCTGATATAAAAATTCCGTAATAAACGGCATAAACGGATGAAGAAGTTTCATACTCTCTTTAAATATCGCGCCAAGCTCAGGAATTGAGTCTTTGCTGACTTTACTAAGCTCAATTCCCCAGTCGCAAAAATCCTGCCATAAATATCTGTAAAGAGTCATAGCAGCGTCGTTAAATCTGTATTCGTCAAGCTCGCGTCTTACGTTTTTGACGGCTTCGTTAAATTTATAAAGCATCCATTTCCCAAGTTCGGTTTTAATATCTATTTTGTCTAAATCTTTAAAGTTTTCCTGATGCATCGATAAAAATCTAGCGGCGTTGTAGAGTTTGTTGGTAAAGTTTCTAGACTCTATGATTTTTGCTTCGCTAAGTTTAATATCTCTTCCCTGAACTGCAAGTATTGCCAATGTAAATCTTAAAGCGTCGGCCGAATATTTTTCTATAATTTCAAGAGGGTCTATTACGTTACCTTTACTTTTGCTCATTTTTTGTCCGTGTTCGTCACGAACGAGGGCATGAAGATAAACGTCTTTAAACGGCACTTCTTTTAAGAAATGTTTACCCATCATAAGCATTCTGGCTACCCAGAAGAATAAAATATCAAATCCCGTTATTAAAAGGTTGTTTGGATAAAATCTGTCCAAGTCTTCCGGCATCCATTTAATACCTTTGCCCCATTCGCCGTTTTCCCATCCAAGAGTTGAAAAAGGCCACAGGGCTGAACTAAACCACGTATCAAGAACGTCCGGGTCTTGGTGGAAGTTTTTGCTTTTACATTTTGGACACTCGTCTGGCTCATCCACGCTTACCCATTCATAACCGCATTCGTCGCAGTAATATACGGGAATCTGATGTCCCCACCAAAGCTGACGTGATATGCACCAATCCCTTAGCTCTCTCATCCATGCGTCGTAGTTGTTTTTCCATTGAGGAGGATGAAATTTTGTTTCTCCTTTATTTACCGCTTCAATAGCGTCTTTTGCCACTTCTTTTTTCAAAAACCACTGGGTTGAAACATAAGGTTCAATTACGCTTTTACATCTGTAGCAGTGACCTACCTGATGGATATGTTTTTCTCTTTTTTCGATAAATCCCTCATCTTCGAGTTTTGCTACAATTTTAGGTCTGGCTTCAAGTCTGTCAAGTCCCGCAAACTCACCGGCGTGTTCGTTTAAAATCCCTTTTTCGTCAAATACTTTTATAAGTTCTAAATTATGTCTTTTTCCTACTTCATAATCGTTTGGGTCGTGAGCAGGAGTTACTTTTACGGCACCCGTACCAAATTCCATATCAACATATTCGTCGGCAATTATAGGAATTTCCCTGTTTATAAGCGGCAGACGGACTTTTTTACCAATTAAGTGGTTATATCTCTCATCTTCCGGGTTTACCATAACAGCGGTATCTCCAAAATACGTTTCCGGTCTTGTGGTTGCCACCACGATATATTCGTCACTGTCCACAATCGGATATTTAATATAGACGAGTTCGCCTTCGTGTGTTTCATATTCCACTTCGATGTCGCTTAGTGCCCCGTCTTTTGGGCACCAGTTAACCATATAGTTGCCTTTTACGATGTAACCTTCGTCATACAGTTTTTTAAAAGCTACCCTTACAGCCCTTTGTAATCCCTCATCCATCGTAAATCTCTCTCTAGACCAAGCAGGAGAAGCACCTAGGCGTCTTAGCTGTTTTGTAATAGTACCGCCACTAAATTCTTTCCATTCCCATACTCTTTTTAAAAATTCTTCGCGTCCTATTTCCTCTTTTGTTTTACCTTCGCTTAGAAGTTGTTTTTCGACTACGTTTTGTGTAGCTATTCCTGCGTGGTCGGTTCCCGGTTGCCAAAGAGTTGCGTATCCGTCCATTCTTTTGTATCTGACCATAATATCCTGTAAAGTAAAAGTTAAAGCGTGTCCTATATGAAGGCTTCCTGTAACGTTTGGAGGAGGCATCATAATACAGAAATTTTTAGGTTTTGAATAGTCAACTTCAAAAAATTTATTTCTCTCCCATGTTTCATAAGTCGATTTTTCAAACTCTTTAGGATTATATTCTCTCACTCAAAATCCTTTTTTGGTGCAATTATACAATAAATTAATTTATTATCTATAAGTTTTTTTATGCTATAATTTGGCTAACTATCTTTAATAAAGGATGATAATAATGAAATTTGAAGTTGTGCTTCCTATTTTGGGATTTGAGGATGAAAAAGAGTTTGAACTTGAACAGGTAAGTGATATTTTTTATAAATTAAAAGGTAAACGCGTAAATTTTACTCTCGTTGACCCTTTTGCCCTTAGAGATTACGATTTTGAAATAAGTGATGAAGAGAGTGAAAAACTAAAACTTGATGAAAACAAAAAATTTCTTGTTTTAAATATAGTTACTTTAAACGAACCTTTTTTGGAATCCACCGTTAATTTTGCCGCCCCTTTGATTTTTAATGTAGATGATAAACTAATGGGACAGGTGATTTTAGATAAAGGTCCTTACGGCCTTGCCGAACCTTTAAAAAATTTTGCAAGGGCTAAAAATGAAAGTTAGCATTATAGGTTACGGTGCTATGGCAAGGGCCATAGCCGGAGGTTTAAAAGGAGAGGTTGAATTTGAGGTTGTCGGACGAAACGAAGAAAAATTAAAAAATTTTTCACAAGAGTTTGGATGTCCTTATTATCTTATAGACGGTTACGATATCAGCGGTAAAATTGTAATACTCGCCGTAAAACCTTATGCGTTGCAGGAAGTTTCTATGAGGATAAAAGGGGAAGCTGATGTTTTGATTTCCATTTTGGCTGGAAAAGCGCTTTTTGAGCTTCAAAAATATATAAAAGCAAACTATTATCTTCGCGCAATGCCAAATATCGCTGCTAAATATAAAGCTTCCACCACCGCTGTTACGGGAGATGAAGAAGCAAAAGAGATAGGCGAAAAAATTTTAGGTAAAATCGGTGAAGTTGTATGGGTAAACAACGACGACGAAATAGATATGGCGACTGCCATTATCGGAAGCGGTCCCGCGTTTTTGGCTATTATAGCCGAAGCTATAAGCGACGGAGGCGTTTATATCGGGCTTAAAAGGGATGTCAGCGAAAAACTCACAAAAGGTCTTTTTAAAAGTTTCGCTTCTCTTAAAGAAACATTTCCTGATATTAAAAACAGCGTTATGTCCCCAAAAGGCACTACTGCAGAAGGTGTAAAAATATTAGAAGAAGAAGGTGTTAGGGGTAAAATTTTAAATTCTATAGTAAAAACCTATGAAAAATCCAAAAAAATATAAAGGCTTTACTCTTTTAGAGCTTATTATTTCAATGCTTGTTATTGGAATATCGTTAACTTCTTTTCCTTTTTTTCTTCAGTTTCATATAAAAACAGCTTTTGACCCTGTTTTTAATAACGATTTGTTAAACTCTTTTGTGAAATTTTATGAAGAGACGAATATATCCAAAAGAACGTTTTATTCCAAGGAAAATAACGCAACTTATGAATTTGACGAAGTAAGAGCAGGTAAAGTCTCTTTTTTAAGAGTTTTGGTTGAAAAGAGAGATTTTATTTATTTAGAAAACTTAGATTGAAATCGTTTACTTTAATCGAAACGGTTTTGAGCATGGTTATAGCAGGTATTTTGAGTTTTGTATTTTTTGGAATTTTAACCGATGTTTATAAAGATTATTTTGATTCAAAAGAGATATCTTCTTCTATTTTAGATATGGAGCTCGCTTTGGAGAAGATAAGTTCGAATTTTCGGCTCAGAATAAAAAATTCCACCATAGCTTTAAAAGAAGATTCCGGTATTAAGTTTGAAAAACTCGGTAACGATTTTAACAAAAGCGGTTATTTTGGTATAGAGTATTTAAAAGAGGATATTTATTCAAAAAGAGGGATGTGGAAAGAGGATATAAATAAAACATCTTTTGGTTATTCGGGACTTTTGGATTTAAATCTTACTGAAAAAAACGGAAGTGTTTACAAGGTTTTTTTGCCTTTTAGCGATTTTGAGAGTGTAAAAGAAATAGCCTCAAAAAGGGCGGAATTCTGGGGGCTTGAAAAAGAAATTTTTGAAAAAAATTACGAAGTTGTTGTTTTTGCGGGTAAAGACGGATACGGAGATATCGAGGAGGTAAATAATTCCTACGGATTTTACGGGACTTATGCGTATAAAATTTTTTATATTAAAAAAATTGAGTTTAACGACATAACTCAAAACGACATATTGGAAATAGAAGCTTTAACACATGGCAAAGAGAAAATATACGAAAAGTTTTTTTTAGTAAACGGGGCATGGGCTTTAGTTTTTGAAGAGGGTAATTTAAGTTTTTATTTCAATTATTATCCGTGGCTTGGAGAGAAGTTTAAAGATGGAAATAAAGCGCTTCTTATTCATAATCTGAGTTATTTTAATTTTTCTGTTAAAAACGGAGTAATTGTCTTTAATATGTGTAAAAAAGTTTTAGGTAAAACTGTTTGCAGAAAAAAAGCCGTGTTTTGAGAAAATCTTTTTTTCTTTTCTATGCGGTGATTTTTTTGACTGTTATGGGTAGTCTTGGAGGGCTTAGTCTGTTTTTTAAAGGGACTTCCAACTACTCTTCTTCTTATTTTTTATTAAATCAAAAGGCGAATTTACTTCTTAAAACCGCAAACGATTATGCGGTTTTTATTTTAAAAAATCATAATTACGAAAAAGGAGTTGTTAAAAAAATTAAATTTGAGTATGACGGATTCGAAATAAATGTTATTTTAAAAAC
>JBDONV010000232.1:0-8128 GCA_039831165.1 Nautiliaceae bacterium
CCAAATATACGGCTTTTTTGTAATTGCTGTCAAATGTTATAGTAATATCTATACCGTCCCATACGGTTGAAAGTCCGTGATGTGTATAGTTAAATATAGGGTTTGTAAATACAACGTTGTTTGGAACGAATACTATTCTGCCGGCTCTTCTGTTATATAGGTACGTTGTGAGCGTAACGTCTTCGTAAAGAACTATTTTTGTAAGCGTAATGTCTATTACGTCTCCTACTATTTTAACCTGTCCGTTTTGGAGATATATTTTTATTCTGTCTCCCACCTTAAAATTACCGCTGGTCATTATTACAAACCATCCGAAAAGATTCATAAACCAGTCTTTCATAGCAATGGCGATACCAGCAGACGCGAATCCTAAAATGGTAATTAAATAAGTTGCGTTGTTTATGTAAAAAAATGAGATTATTATGATAATAACCGTAATATTTATAAAGTTTATAATTTTATTAATTAAATAAATAGATTCGTCTTTTACATATTTTCTGACCCCTATTTTTATAAAGGTAAATATTAAAATACTTATGCCTATGGAAATAGCGAGATATATGAGTTTATTTATCTCTTTTTGTATGGACTGATTTACTTTTTGAATATAAATTTCCGCTTGGGTTTTAAGAGTTTTTAATTTTGTTTTATATACGCTGTTTATGGTTTGAAAGTCGTTTATCAGTTTTTCAAGTTGAGGATCTTTTATTTTTAGTTCTGAATAAAGTTTTTTTAATTTTAAGAGGGTTTGATATGTCTGAATAAAATTTTGATAGTTTTCTTCATTCTGTTTTAAAATTGTTTTTATTTCTTTTTCGTAGTTAAGTGCCGTAAATATTGCAAAAGGATTGTCTATTTCCGGAGGTTTTGGAAGTTCTTTTAATTTTATTAATGTATCAAAAATATTTTGATTGTTTTTCAAAAGGTTTAATTCCGTTTGAATACTTAGGAGTTTTTCTTTATATTTTTTAGGATTAATCCTGGCTAGTCTTTTATATTTTTTTAATTTCTCTTCGAGTTTTTTGTAATTCAAATAAGATTGGTAACTTATGTAAAATTCATTTTTTTTTAAATTTTCTTTTAAAGTGTTTATTTCATTTTTTAATTTAGAATCGTTTATATCGTTTGCATATAAAAAGAGGGTAAGAAGCAAAAGGATAATTGCTCTCATCGGCTAAACTTTTTTAAAACTTTCATAACTTTATCCTTTTCAATGTCTTTTACTATTTTATATTGACCGATTTTTTCCGGGATAATAAATTTTATTTTATTATCGGATGTTTTTTTATCTAAGAAAAAATGTTCGTAAAAATTTTCAGGGTCTTTTATTTTAAAATCAGTAGGCAAATTGTATTTTTCAAGAACTTCTTTTATTTCATTTGCTTCTTCTTTGCTTAAAAATCCAAGTTCTTTAGAGAGTTCGTTTGCCATAACCATGCCTATTGCTACGGCTTCTCCGTGAAGGTAGGTTTTATAATCTGTAAGGTTTTCTATTACATGACCAAACGTGTGTCCGTAGTTTAAAACGCTTCTTATTCCTTTTTCTTTTTCATCCTGATTTACTACCATAGCTTTTAGTTCAACGCTTCTTTTTATCATTTCTTCAAGACTTAATGAGTTTTCTTTTAATTTTTTAAAAAATTCCTTATCAAACATTACCGCCATTTTAATAATTTCAGCCATGCCGGCGGCAAATTCTCTTTTTGGTAGGGTTGATAGAAAATGCGTATCGATATATACGGCTTCCGGTTGATAAAAGCTACCTATAAGGTTTTTGCCATACTTATTGTTTATTCCAGTCTTTCCTCCAACCGAACTATCAACCATAGCAAGAAGGGTTGTAGGGATTTGTATAAATTCAACTCCTCTTAAAAAAATGCTGGCTGCAAATCCTGTCATATCTCCGATAACTCCTCCACCAAAAGCTATAAGAGTCGAGTTTCTGTCAAATTTTGCGTCAAACAGTCTATCAAGAGCATACTCTATACTTTTCCAGTTTTTATACTCTTCTCCGTCAGGCAGAGTAATAATATGAAGCTCTTTTGCTTTTAGTCTGTTTGTTAAATAATTAATGTGAAGTCCGCTGACCTTTGGATTGGTAATAATTGCCACTTTTTTATTAAGTTTAATTTCCGGAAGTTTATCAATAATAATATTATATGTTTTATTTGGGGTATTAACTGTTACTTTCATATTCGTCCTTTATTGGAATTAAGAATTGGTTAAATTTATCTAGCATTACGTAAGAATATTCTATTTTAGGAAAAAGAATTTGTTTGATTATATTTACTGGGGGTTTGTTAAACGCTTCTATTAAACATGTATTGTTTTCTTTTCTTAGAAGTGCGATGGGATTTTCTTTTGAATTTATAAATTCAAGTTTTGTAAAATTAAAACTTTTTGCGAGAGTTCTTAGATATTTGATTATTTCATCATGGGATTCTTCAGGATCGGCGTTAAAAAATTTTACTTTAAGTCCTAGTTGATAGGATAAGTCAAATATAACCGAGGCTATTCTTATTACATATTTATCGTTTAATATAACACTTAAACTTTCACATTTCTTAACAGATTCCTCTCCAGCTTTGAAAATAGGTTTTTTTAAGTTAAAAAAAGTATGTTTGAATTTATAAAAAAAATGGGAATTGGTAATTATAAGACCTATATTCAGTTTTTCACTGTCCATTAGGAGAGCTTGTTTGTAAGAAGTGGTGAAATAATCAGTTGTAATATCGATATTTGAAAATTTAAAAAGTTTATAAATTTTAGAGGTCGTAGAAGGATTTATTATTTTTATTATAAGTTTTTTGTTTTTTAATTTTCTATGTAAAAATATTGCTGATTTTAGAAGTTTTGAAACTTCTTCTTTTTCCATGTTTTTCATATCTAAAAGCAGATAAATATTTTGACCATAAGGTTGTGGAAATGCTCCTACGTTGCTTTTAATCTGATTGAATATCTCTTTAAGCCTGGTAGGGTCTCCTATTAATAAAAGTTTGTCGTTTGGTAAGATAAGAGTGTTTTTATTTACGAGCTTTAATTCGTTATTTCTGTAAATGGCTCCGACTTTTATATTATATCTGTCAAAAATAGATACTGATTTATAAGCAAACGGAGAATGTGGAGGAATTTCAACCTCAAGTATTTCTCCTATACCTAGTCCTATATCTCTTGCATATAAGGGGACTCCTGGTAAAAAATCTATAATTTTATTCGTAATAATTTCAGGGGTGTCGATTATTTCTATGTTATTTTGCTGGGGTATTTCAAATTTAAGCCAAAATTTTACGAAAAGTATGGGGGTTTGAGTGCTTTTTATTTTTTTAAGCACAAATTCGGCTTCTTTTTTGTTTTTTATAAAGATAACTATCTTAGCAAAATCGTCTTTTAAAAATTTTTTATAAATATCGTATGCGTAAAAGTTAATTTTATAAAAAAATAGATTTTCTTTTTCTTTTATAGAATCTTTAATTTCATCTTTTTCGTAAAGAATATGAAATTCTGCCAGATTTAAGTGGTTTTCGCTTATTTTTTCTATTAACAGTTTTGATTCGCGGGCCCCGGCAAAAATCAATATTTTATTCAAACAGTCCCTTTTTTGCAGAATTATATCATATGTTTTATTTTAGTATAATTTCAAAAAAGGCAGTGTATGGAATTTAGGATTGACGCAATTGATGGTAATGCAAGGGCAGCTACTATTAAAACTGCTCACAGTGAAATTAAAACCCCTATTTTTATGCCTGTTGGTACTGCCGCTGCGGTTAAAAGCCTTGATGCTATTGATATGATGGAAATTTTGGACGCTCCAATAATTCTAGGGAATACATATCATTTATATCTTAGGCCGGGTGATGAAACAATAGCAAAACTCGGGGGACTTCATGGATTTAGCGGATATAAAAGAAGTTTTTTAACGGATAGTGGGGGATTTCAGGCTTTTAGTCTTGGTGATAATGTTAAATTTACGGATGAGGGGATATGGTTTAAAAGTCATATTGATGGAAGCAGACATTTTTTTTCGCCTGAAAAAGTTATAGATATTGAATATAACCTTAACAGTGACATTATGATGGTCTTGGATGATTTAATTCCTCTTCCAAATACCAAAGAAAGAATACAAAAATCGATTGAAAGAACTACAAAATGGGCGTATAGGAGTTTAGTTCATCATGTAAAAAAGGGTAAAAAAAATAATCTTTTTGCAATAATTCAGGGAGGGACCGATTTTGAGATGAGAAAAATTAGCGCTCAAAGTCTTGTGTCTCTTGAGTATGAAGGATATACATTTGATGGGTTTGCGATAGGAGGACTGAGTGTTGGTGAAGAAAATTCTCTTATGTATGATACTATCGAAGCCACTACACCTTTTATGCCTCAGGATAAACCAAGATACTTAATGGGGGTAGGGACTCCGGAGGATATTGTAGAAGCTATTGACAGAGGTGTTGATATGTTTGATTGCGTAATGCCTACCCGTAATGCGAGAAACGGGTATCTTTTTACTTCATTTGGTACACTTAGAATTAAAAATGCTCAATATAAACTAGATGATTCGCCTATAGACCCTAAATGTAACTGCTATACATGCAGAAATTTCAGCAGGGCTTATTTGAATCATTTATTTAAAGCAAAAGAGCTTACATATTTTAGACTTGCTTCAATTCATAATTTGCACTATTATCTGAATTTGGTGAAACAGGCGAAAGAAGCGATAATAAAAGGAAAGTTTAAGGAGTTTAAAAAAGAATTTTATTCTTTACGTTCTAAATCTTAAAGGTAACTCCTTAAACTCAATCCCTTTTTTATGTTTTATGATTGTTCCATTTTTATCAACAGTGATGTAATAAGTTTTTTCCGCTCCCATATAATCTTGAGATAAAACTTCTATTTCTATATTTTCATTTTTTATTTCAACTTTTACAGGAGAATCCTCAAGCCCAAAATCATAAGTTTTGGACCAAACGATTTTACCGTTTTTTATAAAAGTAATAAACAAGTCTTCTTGAGGATGTTGAATAGAGCCTATAACTATAATGCCTCCGTTAAACGGTTTTATGAATTTTCCAAGTTCATTATTAGGAGCTTGAAATAAATAGTTTTTATCTCCTTCTACAATTTCTATATCCGCTTTGTTTTTGTAGGTTGTGAGTAATATAACAGGTTTATTGTTAATAAAAAAGTCTTGAGGTATATCGAATTTATTACCTATGTATTTTTTGGAAATTACATTTAAATTAGTATCCAATGTTAAGATTAAAGGCCTGTTTTCTTTTTGGTCGTAGCCTAAAAGATAAATTTTGTTGTTTTTATAAAGGAGCTTTTTGCCTTCTATTAGTTGAGGGATGATTTTTTTCTTTAAAAGATTGTAATTTTTATCAAGTATAAAAATAGCTATTCCGTTAGCGTCAGGTAAAAAGAAAGCGTAATTATCTCCTACTTTTGCAAGAGCCTTTTTAGATATTTGGTAATGTTGTATTATTTTATTTTCTATTTCCGTAGTTTTTAAATCTTTTTCTACTGAAGGGGAATTTTTTACGCATCCCGCTAAAAGAAGTGCGCTTATGATCAAAATTTTTGTTTTCATGATATTTCCTATTCGTAAAATGTTACGGAACTTTTTCCGAACTTTTTGGTTTTTGTTTTTTTATATTTTCCTAAATGTTCAGGAAAGTCGTAATTGCTTTGATGTTCTATTAAAATTTTTTCCACATTCATTTTAGGTAGTGTTTTGATAAGGTTTTGGACTTTTTCATAAATATCTTCATATCCTTCTCTTATAGCAAACGGAGGGTCAAAATAAAAAATAGCTTTATCTTTTTCTCTTTTTAATTTGTCTATTACATCCCATATAGTATCAAAACTGTCTCCTAAAATAATTTCACATTTTTCCCTGTCGTCTTCTTTTAAGGAGTCTATATTTCTTTTTAGAACTTTAGCGGCTTCAGGGTCTTTTTCTAAAAAGTATGCTTTTTTAGCTCCTCGGCTTATAGCTTCTAGTCCTATACTTCCCACTCCGCTAAATACTTCAACCCATGTAGAATCCGGTACTTCCCATTGAAGAGAATTAAATACAGATTCTTTTAATATCTGTTTTGTGCTTCTTGTAGTTTCTTTATCTCCCATATACAGTTTTTTTCCTCTGTATTTACCGCCTATTATTTTTATGTTACCTTTTTCCATAATACTCCTTTATGATATTTTTTAATTTTTGTTTGAACTCTTCACATAAATCATTAAGTGCTTCTTCAAAAGTTGTTTGAGTTCCTATCAGTTTTTCCAATTGTAGCAAAAGAGTCGTTTTTGTAAAGGGTTTTACAATATCTTTTCCTATTAAAAGGCCGTCTTTTTCCGGGTTATCGGTAATGGTGATACCTTTTTGGTCTATATAATCTTTTAAAAAGTATTCTAACGTTTTTTGAAGAAGTGGGGAATCGCATTCAATTTTTACTTTCATAAGTTCCTTTTTTCATAATTTTATCATAAAATATTAATAACTTTTTAGTTTTGCCGATTATGTTATTAGGAATAAAGGAGCTTGTTATGGATATTTTCAGCTCAATAAACAATAATATTCAAAAGAATGATTATTCCCAGAATATATATCAAAAACAAAAAACTTCAAATCATGTAGAACAGGTTCAGGAAGTTTCAAAACATATTGAAGAAAAAAAATCAAAAGATGAGTTAAAAAAAGAATTGCAAAAAGTTATAGAAGAGTTAAATGAAGCTATGAATCCTTTAAATCAAGATTTGAAGTTTAGATTTAATGATAAAGTTGATGAATTAATAGTGGAAGTGGTAGATAAAAAAAACGATAAAGTTATAAGACAGTTTCCGCCGCCAGAAGCTTTAAAACTTATGGAAAAAATGAGAGAATTAATAGGATTATTGTTTGATAAGAAAGGGTGAAAAATGGCAGAATTAGGTACTTTAAGTTCTTTAGGGATTGGTAGTGGTGTATTAAATTATGATGTGATAGATAAATTGAAAAAAGCTGATGAAAAACTTATGATAAATCCTTTAGAAAATAAACTCGATTTATTGAAAAAAAAAGAGTCTGCTCTTTCTCAGTTTATTACGATAGGTTCAACTGTAAAAACAGATATTTTAGATATAGCCGATGGGACTCTTTTTGCTAAAGTTAATACAAGTGTTAGTGGAAGTAGTGTTAGCGTTAAAGCTGAAGATGGTGTTAGACCTCAGGAATTTACTATTGACGTTAAACAACTTGCTCAAAACGATGTTTTTGAGTCAAAAGGATTTGCAACTCCTGATTCTATTGTAAATTCATCAGATGAGAGCGTTACTCTTGAAATAGGACTTGGGGATGAAAGTGTAAGTATAGATATAGGGGCAAATGCTACATTAGAGGATTTAAAAAATGCTATTAACAATGCAGGTGCTGGTGTGACGGCAAGTATTATAGATACAGGAATTGGCGATAATCCTTATAAACTTGTTTTAAAAGCAGATAAAACCGGGAAAGATAATATTATAAAATTTGATTTTTCAAAAATAGATGATTTAGGGTTAAATGCAACTGATTATAAGTCTAAAGTATATGATTCAGATACCGATGTAGTAAATAGTACAGGAAGTACTCAAACGTTTACCATTGCGGTAAACGGAAAAAATTATCAAATGGATGTGGAAGATGGAACTACTGTTAGTGATTTTATTGATGCTATTAATAGTGGAGAATTAAAAGACAGTGAAGGAAATCCATTGGGAATAAGTGCCGAGTTTGTAGACGGTCAAATTAAATTTAATATTCAGGCAATTGGAGATATTTCGATTGATGACTCCGATTTAACGACGTCTTTTAATGATAATACTGATTTTAGTAATTCAAACAGGTTACAAATAGCACAAAATTCTAAATTTACTTATAACGGCGTTGAGGTGGAAAGAGAGAATAACACTGTTGAGGATTTAATACCTGGTGTTACTATTAATCTCTCTTCAACAGGAAAGTCTACAATAAAAATAGATAATAATGTAGATGAAATAGTAAAGTCTATTAAAAAGTTTGTAGCTGATTATAATTCAATGGTTTCAAATCTTCAAAGTTTAACGGCATATGATAAAGATAGTGGTAATGTAGGTCTTTTTCAGGGAGATAGCG
>JBDONV010000140.1:0-2275 GCA_039831165.1 Nautiliaceae bacterium
TAGGACGTCCCGCTGAAGTTCCCAAAAAAGTAAATTTCATATAAAGCCTTTTTTAATAATTTTATCAGTTTTATTATAGATTATTATTGAAGATATCAGAAGTTAAAAATGGCGGAGAGGGCGGGATTCGAACCCGCGGTGGGTTGCCCCACACACGCGTTCCAGGCGTGCGCCTTAAACCACTCGGCCACCTCTCCAAATAAAGAGTATAAAAATGAGATTGTAATTATATCATTTTTTAAGCTTCTTTAAAATAGTTTCAAGAATTATCTCATCATCTTTAGCTTCCGCTTTTATAAGTTCTTTTTCTCCATCCCGATAAATAATAGAAATATTCTGTCCATAGTTTGAAATGGATTTTATTTTATTAAGAGCGGCCAATACTTTTATTTTTATTTTTTCTATAAAGTTTTGGGTAGGAGTGTCGAGTTTTCCAAATCTATCTACCATCTCTTTTTCTATTTCATACACTTCTTTTAAATCCTTAGCACGTGAGAGGCGTTTATATAAATCAAGCCTTAACCTGTCTTCTTTTACCACTTTATCACTAATAAATGCGTTTATATTCAGTTTTACCTCAACATCTTCGCTTTCTTGTTTTTGACCGCTAAGCTCTTTTAAAGTCTCTTCAAGAAGCTTTAAATACATAGAATACCCAATACCTTTTATCTGTCCTGACTGCTCGGCACCTAAGATATTTCCGCCTCCTCTTATTTCCAAATCTTTCATAGCGAGCACCGCCCCGCTTCCAAGAAACGAGTTTTCTTCAAGGGCAAGCAGTCTCTTTTTAGCATCTTCGCTAAGCTCTTCTTTATCTTTTACAAGAAAATAGGCATATCCTTCATGTTTTCCTCTTCCTACCCTTCCTCTTATCTGATGCAAATCGGCAATCCCAAATTTATCGGCGTTTTCCACAATAACCGTATTTACGTTTGGAATATGTATTCCGCTTTCCACTATCGTAGTAGTAAGAGCTAAATCATATTTTCCAGCTATAAAATCTACAAGCCCTTTTTCTATCTGGTTTGGCGTCATTTTGGCGTGAAGCGTCAAGATTCTAAGTTCAGGCAGCAGTTCTTGAAGTTCCTTTTTCTTATGCTCAATATAAGCGATATTGTTGTAAATATAAAAAATCTGCCCGCCCCTTCTTATTTCTCTAAGTATTGCCTCTTTTATTAAATTCTCATCCCACTCTTTTACAAACGTTTTGGTCTCCTGTTTGCCTTTTGGAGCTTCTTCAAGAGTTGAAATTGATTTTATGGAACTTAGTGCCATATTAAGCGTTCTTGGAATAGGAGTCGCACTCATATAAAGAGTATGAACCTTTTCGCTTAATTCTTTTAATTTTTCTTTTTGTTTTACCCCGAATTTATGTTCTTCATCGATTATTAAAAGCCCTAAATTTTTATAATCTACGTTAAGCCCGGCATGGGTTGATATGAGTATATTTATTTCGCCGTTTTTAACTTTTTCCAAAATCTCTTTTTTCTCTTTGGCAGACGTAAATCTGTCAAGTTTTGCTATTTTTATTTCAGGATAATCTTTAAACCTCTCTTTAAAACTCTCAAAATGCTGATTGACTAAAATCGTAGTTGGAGCGATTACAGCTACCTGATATCCACTCTTTGCCACGGCAAAACTTGCGACCATGGCAACTTCCGTTTTACCAAATCCAACATCTCCTGTTAGGAGTCTATCCATGATTTTTGTTTTAAAATCTTCTAAAATCTCTTTTATTACTTTTTTCTGATCGTTTGTATGGGTAAAAGGAGCTTTTTTTATAAACTCTTCAATTCCTTCAAAATTAAGTTTCACAGGCTCAAAAATTTCCCTTTTTGCCGCAAGTTTTACAATATCTGCGGCAATAGCGTATACTTTTTCTTTTATTTTTGTAAGTTTTTTGGCAAACGTTCCTTTTCCAAGCCTATCAAGGCTTGGCACCACACCCCCTGGAGCAATGTATCTTTCTATCTTATCGAGATTTTCTACAGGCAATAGAAGTTTGTCGTCGTTTGCGTATAAAACCTCGGCAAATTCTCCCGTTTTGCCAAGAACCTCCATTTTTTTAAGCCCCGTAAATTTTCCTATTCCGTGCTCTTCATGAACGACAAAGTCACCCTTTTTAAGCTCGTCAAGAGCAAGAGAAACTCTTTTTTTCTTTTCAAATTCTGGAGGATTAAGGGATATGACGTGTTTTTCGGGACACGAAAAATTAACGCAGGCTGAATTTTTTATCCATTTTACAATCGGGGCTTTTAATTTTACAAACTCATCA
>JBDONV010000111.1:0-2274 GCA_039831165.1 Nautiliaceae bacterium
ATGGGTAACTGTATATATCAGGGACGTAACCTAAGTGTTTTTTAAAAGCTTTTATTGCTTTTTGCGTATCTTTTTGGATTTCTTCGTCGCTGAGTTTGGCAAGATGAGGGTGAGCCCAGCTGTGAATGCCGAGTTCTCCTTGTTTTAGGCACTCTTTTACCTGTTCCCAGCTCATAAAATCACCCCATTTTTGGGTGGTGGCTTTTGTATAAACAAAAAGAGTAAAAGGATAACCGTATTTTTTAAAAAGAGGCAGACCGTTTTTGTAAAAACTTTTATAACTGTCGTCAACGGTAAAAACAACCGTTTTATCAATAGGTTTTTTATTTTTAATCATTTCTATAAGGGTTGAGAGTTTTACTACTTTATAATCGTGTGTTTTTAAATAATCGAAATATTTTTTAAGCTCTTTTGATGATGTGTTGGTGTAAGGATATCTGAAATCGTCTATTCTGTGAAGAACGAAAATATGCGCTTCGGCTAAAAGCCAAAGCGGTAAAATAAAAAGGAATAATTTTTTCATTTAACTGGTGCTTGAGGTACACTTGGCGCCGGAACTTTTTTTTCTATTTTTTTTACGTTGACCTCGTCAAGTGCCGATGTATTTGCTTTTTTATTATATAAGTAAACGAGAGTCAATGTATTTAGTACGAATAATAAACCTAAAAACATTGTAGCTTTTGTTAGAAAATTCATAGGACCGCCAGCACCGAATACGGAATTGTTCGAACTGCTGTATGCTCCAAGACCCATAGATTCCGAACGTTGAAGAAGAACTAATATGGTAATTGCTATTACCAAAATAATTTGAACGGTCATTAAAATACTTGTCATTTTTTAGCCTTTTTTAGGTAGAATTATAACATATAATAAAAATTCGAGTTTTAAGAGGTAAAATGTTGAAAAGTTTTGATAAATTTGCTCATACCTACCAAAAATATAACGTTATTCAAAAAAAAATTATAAAAGAATATCTTCCTTTTTTAAAAAAAAGAGTTGTGGATTTGGGATGCGGGAGCGAAGGACTTTGTAAGTATAAAAATTTTGATTTTTATTTGGGTATCGATTCTAGTCCGTCTATGATAAAAAAAAATCCATGTAATACCAGACTTTTGGATTTTAATACCAAAAAATGTTTTGATGAAATTAAAAGATATGATTTTGAGCAAATCGTTTCTTTTTCCGCTCTCCAATGGGCTAAGGATTTGGATTTTGTATTTAGAGAAATTGAAGCATTAAATAAAGAATTTTTATTGGTTATATTTACTTCAAATACATTTAAAAGACTTCATCGTTTTTTAGAAATAAAATCTCCTATTTTTACCAAAGAAAGTATTTTAAAAAGTGCTGAGATTTTAAATCCCGAGATTGAAATAGTAAATTATGAGATGAAATTTTCTTCTTCAAAAGAACTTTTGGAATATATAAAATTTTCTGGTGTCAGCGGAGAAGTAAGAGCAAACAGGGGGAAACTTAAAAAGTTTATAAAAGAATTTCCTTTTAATACTCTTGAATTTGAAGTTGTTGTTTTGAAATCATAATATTTGTTTTTCAATATTTCTTTCGGGTCCATTAAAAAGTAGTAATCAAAGAAATGATTAAGGCTACACTTAAGATAAACTTATTTTTCGGAGATACCGATATGAGGGAGTTTGGGCGTGTTTTTATGGTGGAGACAACGGGACTCGAACCCGTGACCCCCACGCTGCCAGCGTGGTGCTCTACCAGCTGAGCTATGTCCCCTTTATTGCAGATAAAATCTTTTTTTCCAAATCATATAGGTTGTATCTAGCAGATTTGAATTTTTCGGATGTTATTATATCATAAATTTTATAAATTTCTTCCAAAACTCTTGAACTTTCCTGAGCCCGTTTTAGATTTGAAATAATTATATCTTCCAATGAATTTCTGTTTTGTTCGCTTTTAGTGGAAGGTTTTAAAATATCGCCAGATGCGTTTCTAAATTCTAAAACTTCTTTATAATTTGGAATATTAATATGTCGTAATTTTTTAAGTTCTTTTGCAAGGGAAGAGTCGAATTCGTATCTTAAAATATCTTCAACTACTCTTATTCCTTCTTTATATCTGTTAATATTTGCGTCAATAGTGCGAAAAAGAGGAGGGTTATTCTTCATTATTTAAAAACCCTAAAATTTGTAAAAGAGATACGAATAGGTTTAGAAAATCCAAATATAAGGCGACAGCCGCTTCTATTTCGCTTGATACGTTTCCTCTTATGATGTTTTGAGTATCATAAAGAATGAAAAAACTAAA
>JBDONV010000058.1:0-2266 GCA_039831165.1 Nautiliaceae bacterium
AATTTTTCATAATCTATTGCTATTATTTCCGTTTCCTCTTCGGTTTTTGCGTTTAAGCAATAAGGTTTGTTTTGGATTTTTGAGATAAGCCCGAAAATATCCCCGCATCCGAACTGGTTTTTGGGAATAATGTTTCCTTTTAGGTCCGTGTCATACATCAAAACCTGTCCTTTGACAATACCGTAAAAATATTTGTTTTCCTCTCCCTCAAAAAATATTATTTCATCTTTTAAATAGCTTTTTATAAAAGAAAAAGAAGAAATCTTCTCTAAAAGAGCATCTTCTATATTAAAAAATAGGGATATTTTTTTGAGTTTATGTATCACTCTTCTATTCTTATGTAATTTACAGGTTTTATTACGAAATCAAGGTTTTGGATTTCATCTATTGCTTTTTTTATCTCTTTTTCTTTACACATATGGGTTGCAAAAAGCAGTTTTACGTATCCGTTTCTTGGTTTTTGCAAAAAGCTTTCTATTGAAATGTTGTTTGTAGCCAGAATATTAGCTATCTTTTCAAGAACTCCGAGTTTATCGTTTACGGCAATTCTTAAGTAATATTTACTTTGTATCTCTTTAGTCGGTTTTAAGTTTAATTTTTCAAGTTCAAGAGGAATTTTATAGCCAAGCATTGGGTTTTTATTTCCTCTGGCAATTTCTATAATATCGCTTATAACGGCACTGGCCGTTGCGTCTCCTCCGGCTCCCGGTCCGTAATACATTGTTTCTCCCACAACGTCTCCGATTACGCTGACGGCGTTCATAACTCCTTCAACTTTACTTATCATCTCTTCTTTTTTTATTAAAGTTGGATGGACTCTAAGTTCTATTTGATTGTCTGTTTTTTTTGCAATTCCAAGAAGTTTTATTTCGTATCCGAACTCTCTTGCGAATTCTATATCTGTGAGGTTTATATTTTCAATACCTTCTATTAAAATGTCTTCCGGTTTTGCGTCTATATTATACGCTATACTTGCTAAAATCAGCAGTTTATGCGCCGCGTCGTATCCTCCGACGTCAAAAGTAGGGTCGGCTTCGGCATATCCTTTTTGTTGGGCTTCTTTAAGGACTTCTTCGTAATCTCTTCCTTTTTTCATTTCGCTTAAAATATAATTGCAGGTTCCGTTTATAATTCCTTTTATTTCCAAAATATGATTGGCACTTAGTCCGTCGCGCAGCGCTTTAATAATAGGGATTCCTCCGGCTACGCTTGCTTCGTATTCAAAAGGGGTTTTTGCCAGTTTTTGCAGTTCGAATCTGTGATAAGCAAGGAGGGCTTTGTTTGCGGTAACGACCGCTTTGTTGTGTAAAAGGGCGTCTTTTACAACTTCATATGCCTGTTCAACTCCTCCCATAAGTTCCACCACTATATCTATTTCCGGGTTACGGGTAACTTCTTTATAATCGGTTGTTAGAGGAATGTTTATGTCTCTTTTTTTATTTATGTCTCTAACAACGCCTTTTATTGCTTTTATCTCTTTTCCGGCTCTTGCTTTAATAAGGTCCTTATTTTTTTCAAGGTTTTTAATAACCGCTTTTCCTACGGTTCCCACTCCGACTATTCCTATTTTAACCATCTATTTCCTTTATGATTTCTTCTACTTTTGTTAAAGGTAAATTTACTCTTTTGGCGATTTCTTCTTTCGGAAAGTTTAGTTCGTAAAGAGCTATGACTTTACCTTTTATAAGACCTTGTTGTAAACCCTGTTGTAAACCCTGTTGTAAACCTTTTTTCAATCCTTTTTCTAATCCTTCTTCCAATCCCTTTTCCAATCCTTTTTCCAATCCTTTTTCCAATCCTATTTCATAACTAGGTAGATCTTCCCATGTTAAATTTTGAAGTCCCATTTCAGCCTCCTTTACTTCTTCTTTTAAATTTCTGCTTGTAGAAAGTTCTTCAAGCATTAAAAGGTATTTTCTAAATTCGTTTTCATTTTTTGAAAGGGTATATAATTTGTGTAAAATTTCTTTAATCACTTCTTTTGGGTTATTGTTACCAAAATCGCATAAAATAGCCAATACTAAACTTTCGGGATTATTTATTTTTAAAAATCTGTCACAGGGAATGGTTTTTAAATCTATAATATCATATTTAAAATTACAGCTATGAGTGGATATTTTGTTTTTCACTCAAACTCTTTTAAAAAATGTTTTACGTTTTTTGCCGCCTGGCGGATTCTTTTTTCGTTTTCTATTAAAGCTATTCTTACGTAATCGTCTCCGTAAGCTCCAAATCCGATTCCGGGACTTACGGCTATATGGGCTTC
>JBDONV010000060.1:0-2264 GCA_039831165.1 Nautiliaceae bacterium
GGGTTCCAATTGCATTTTTTAGGGATAAAACTACAGGAGAGCTTATTATAGATAATGATATTATTGAACATATTTATAATATTTTTAAGGTAAAAGGTGCTGATGCTTGGTATGAAATGAACATTGAAGAGCTTTTGCCTGAGAGTAAAAAGCATCTTGCTTCAAAACTTGAAAAAGTAAATGATATTTTGGATGTATGGTTTGATAGCGGTTCTACTTGGTTTGCTGTATTAAAAAGCGGTAGATACGATGCGGGAGATTATCCTGCTAGTATGTATCTTGAGGGTAGTGACCAGCACAGAGGTTGGTTCCAAAGTTCACTTCTTGTATCAACCGCTGTTGAGAAAAAAGCGCCTTATAAATCAATCCTCACCCATGGATTTACGGTTGATGAAAAGGGTGAGAAGATGAGTAAATCTAAAGGAAATGTTGTTGCTCCAAATGAAGTTGCTAAAAAATACGGAACGGAAATTTTAAGACTTTGGGTTGCGACTAGTGATTATACCAGCGATATAAAACTTGGAGAAAATATTTTAAAACAAGTAGCCGAACAATACAGAAAAATAAGAAATACTGTTAGATTTTTATTGGCAAACGTAAATGATTTGGAAGAAATTAAACTAGATAACCCAAGTATGATAGACAGATGGATTTTAGCAAGAAGTAAAGAAGTTTTTGATGAGGTTGTATATTTATTTGGAAAGTATGATTTTTCAAAAGCATTCCAGATTCTAAATAATTTTATCGTAACTGAGCTTAGCGCTATTTATCTTGACGTTTGTAAGGACAGATTATACTGTGAAGCGCCGAATTCACCGAAAAGAAGAAACTCTCAAAGTACTATGGCTATTATTTTAAAAGAGCTTTTACCGCTTCTTGCGCCTGTTCTTACATATACGATGGATGAAGCGGTAGAACATGCTCCAAAAGTTATTAAAGAAGACGCATGTGATATTTTTGATTTTGTTTATACACCTTTAGTGGCAGTTGAAAATCCTCTTGATGAAGAGATTTTGGAAATTAGAAGAAGATTTTATGAAATCGTTGATAAACTGAAAAAAGAAAAAATTATAAAAGACACGCTTGAGCTTGCTATCGAAACAAATTATGATAAATTGTTAAAAGATGAAATGGCCGAATTTTTCAATGTCAGTATGATTTGTGATGATATTGAAGGTGAAGAGATAGACAAATTTCATGTAGGTGAAGATGAAAGATTTGTCGTTAAAATTAAAAAATCCCCTCTTCATAAATGTCCGAGATGTTGGAGATATTTAGCTCCTGAAGAAGGTGCTTTATGTGAGAGATGCCAAAAGGTAATTGATGGATAAGCCTGTTCCTTTTTGGCTTATTGGAATAACTGTATTAATATTAGTGGGTGGAAGTTATTTAATATATTTATGGTTAAGAAATATAAAAATAGATATAAAGGATAGTAATGATAACATTAAAAGAAGCTCTTAATTTACCAAAAGAAGAGATAAGAGAGTTAAAACAAGATATAAACAGACTTGCCAAAGAAAAAAAAGAACTTGGCGGATATGTCGAACAGTTTTTAGATAAAGATTTGAGTGAATTTGGAGACGGTGTCCCGGTTGCTATAAAAGATAATATTAACGTAAAAGGTTGGGATATTACATGTAGCTCTAAAATTCTTCAAGGATATGTGTCTCCTTATAATGCTACCGTAATTGAAAAGATGTTAAATTCTAATCTGAGTGCTTATGGTAGATGTAATATGGACGAATTTGCCATGGGTAGCTCAACCGAGACAAGTTTTTATGGAAAAACTCTAAACCCTCATAATCCAAATAGAGTTCCGGGAGGAAGTAGTGGTGGTAGTGCTGCGGTTGTGGGAGCGGGTATTGCTATAGCCGCTCTTGGAAGTGATACGGGCGGAAGCATCCGTCAGCCGGCTGCTTTTTGCGGGGTTGTGGGAATGAAGCCGACTTATGGAAGAGTTAGCAGGCTAGGTCTTACGGCATTTAGTAGTTCACTTGACCAAATAGGACCGATTACTCAAAACGTTGAAGATGCGGCTATTTTATATAATATAATAGCCGGATACGACCCTAAAGATTCTACTTCGGCTCCGGTTGAACATAAACCGGTAAAAATTAACGAAAACAGAAAACTGAAAATTGCCGTAATAGATAATTATATAGAAGAAGCCGATGAAGATGTTAAAAAAGCGATATTAGACGTTATAAAAGCTTTAGAAAAAGAGGGGCATACTATTATTCATAAAACTTTAATGAACTCTA
>JBDONV010000155.1:0-2264 GCA_039831165.1 Nautiliaceae bacterium
TTTTAAGTCTGTTCTTGTTTTAAGTCTTGCCATTTCAAGCTGATGAGGCTCTACCTGTTTTTTAGCCACTAAATTTTTTATTCTTTTTTCATCTTTTTTATCCTGGGCTATTACTAGTTTAAGTGACTCAATCTGGGCTGTTAGGGCGTTTAGCTCTTTTTGTTTTGCCGCAACTGCTTTTTTAGCTTTTTTAATGGTGTCGTTTATTTTAGCCGTTGTGAAATTAAGCTCGTTTTCTTTTGCCTTTATCTGATTTTCAATAGCTTTTAGTTTATCCTGATATTCTTTGGAATCCAAAACGGCTATAACTTCACCTTTTTTAACCTTATCTCCCATATCCACATCAATTTTAACAACTCTTCCCGGATACTTGGTATTTACGTTTATTAAATCCCCGTCAACCTTACCGATAGCCTGTACAAGATACGGAGGAAGTTCTTTTGGGTTTAACTTTTTATAAATCAAATATCCGCTGACCACAACAAGAGCTATTATTATTCCTATTACAATTTTTCTATTCATCATATCCTCCGTTTAGTTTAAGTTTTACATTCAAAAAGAAAATCTGTGCTTTTATAGCCTCTTTTTTTGCCCTGGCTTCGGCGAGTTTGGCAATAGCGTCGTTTAAATCGCTGCTATCTTTTAGCCCCTCTTCAAATTTCGCTCTTATATATTCATAATAACTCTCCCTTGCCTTAATCTCTTCTTTTGCGGCTTTAAGTCTCATAAAAAGGGCATTTATAGTGTCTAAATCGTTTTGATATTCGGTTTTAACCTGATTTAGATAGTCGTTATAATAAATCATTTGAGTGGTTTTGGCAAGTTTTGCCATTTGTAAAGTCGCCTTTTTTTCTCCCCCGTCAAACAGATTGTATTTAACTCCTAAAGCTATATAAGATTTATCGATATTTTGATAATCATTATCAGTTAAAACAATATTATCCGCTTCTCTTTTTATTCCGGCTTCTAATCCGATTTGAGGATAATATTTTGATTTGGCGAGTTTTATGTCTTTATCTTTTATTTTCAGCGTCTCTTTTATGGCTTTAACATCAGGGCGGTTTTCAAATTTCGGAGGTAAATTGTTTTTTTCTATTTTAATTCCGTCAATTTTTGAAATTTTTTTGTTTATAAGATAGCTTAAAAGATTAATAAGAGAATTTTTTTGAGCCTTGGTCTCTTTAATTAACGCTACAATTTCATAATATTTCGCATCAATATCATCAACACTAGCTTTATTAAGCAAACCTTCTTTATAAAAGCTTTCAGCCTTTTCTTTAGCACTTAAAAGTGCTGCTTTTGCCTTTTCTAAGGCGTTTATTTTAGCTTTTAGGGCATAAATATTTGAATAAAGTTTAGCGGCGTTAAGGGTTAATACTCTTTTTACGTTTTCTAAATTGATTTTTTCTTTAATAACTTCAAGTTTTGATTTTTCTATCATATTGGTAATAGCAAAACCTGTAAATAAAGGATATGAATATTTTAAAACTCCCGTAAAATGATTTTTATCAGCCATAGGTAGTTCGGAGTGAAAAGATTGATAAACCAAGTGTTTACCATCAGCGGCAACGCCTACCGGCTGCATGGAATCCATCTTCATAACGGGCTGCTTAAAAAGATGCACGGCACTGTATTCCAAATCAAGACTTCCGTAATTTTTTGCCTTAATAGAATTTAACTTTTCTTCAAAAATTTCTATTTTCTTTTTTTGCATTTTATATTTAAGCGAATTTGTAATTTCGCTTTTTATCTGCGTAAAATTTTCCGCATTCAACATCAAAGGAAAAAACATTAAAAGTATTTTCCATTTTCCATTTTCCATTTTCCATTTATTCATATTCACTCCTTCTTATAAATAATAGCATAAAAACAAAAAAACTTCCAACAAATCCCCAAAATGCGGCATTTAGCCATACATATTTAAAGCCGTAATTAAAGCTCATAAGCTCTTCAACATTTCTGAAAATGATTTTTGCAATAACCCCGAAACTATGCTTTAAATTTTCCAGCAATTCATCCAAAAGCTCGTAATTTTGTAAAGTAACCATTCCGTCAAACTCTTTATTTTTATAAAACACTAAATTATTAGTAGCAATTGCCGTACCAAAACTACCCCCTATAAATCTTACATAATCCATTGTGGTAATAGCCTGTTCTATTTTGCCGTTTGCGTTATTCATAACCAGCACGGTAATAGGAGCAAAGAACAGCCCCATAGCAACCCCAAAAGGCATCGTTTTAATCACCGCCTCATAAAAAGGCGT
>JBDONV010000233.1:0-2259 GCA_039831165.1 Nautiliaceae bacterium
GAAGTTGTTAAAGAATATATGCAAAAGGCAAAAGCCTTTATTTTTGCAGCCGAAGAAGATTTTGGAATAGCACCCGTCGAGGCTCAAGCATGTGGAACTCCAGTTATAGCTTTTGGTAAGGGAGGAACACTAGAAACCGTTATAGACGGAACAACAGGTATTTTCTTTAAAGAACAAACTCCCGAAAGTTTAATAGAAGCAATAAAGTCTTTCGAAAAAAAGGAAAATAAGTTTAATTCGCAAGTAATCCGCAAACATGCGGAAAAATTTAGCAAAGAAAGATTTAAAAAAGAATTTAAACAATTTGTAGAGACAAAAATAGAAGAGTTTTTTAAGTGAGCTATATTTTTCTTCTTTATGAAAGCTATTATTCTATCAGGGGGACAGGGAACTCGACTTTTCCCTTTATCCAGAGAATCATATCCAAAACAATTTTTAACTTTACAGAGTAAAAAAAGTTTGTTTCAGCAAACAGTAAAGCGTAGCTTAAATTTGGTTGGTAGTCCTCAAAACTTAATTATCTCTACAACTAAGAACTATCAATTTTTAATAAAAAATCAATTAAAGGAACTTATAAAAAACAACGCAAATAGTTCTCATATCGTTTTAGAACCTTTACCTAAAAATACAGCTCCAGCTATAGCTTTAAGTGTTAAATATCTAATGGATAAACTAAAAATTTCAGAAAATGAAATACTTTTTGTATTCCCCGCAGACCATATTATTGAGCCCGAAGAAAAATTTTTTGAATATACAAAATATGCGGAAGATATTGCTAAAAAAGGCTTCATAGTAACATTTGGAGTAAAACCTACTAAACCAGAAACTGGTTACGGTTATATAGAGGCTGATTTCACAACACCTATTGGAAAAGCTTATAAAGTTAAAAAATTTCACGAAAAACCTGACAAAGCCACCGCTACAAATTATTTAAAAGCTGGAAATTTTTTCTGGAACAGCGGTATATTTATATTCTCAATAAAAACTTTTTTAGAAGAGTTAGAAAAGCATTCTCCCGAGATATATAAATTAATTAGTTATTATAGCTACGAAGACTTATTAAAAGTCGAAATTTTTGAGAAGATGCCTAATATTTCCATAGACTATGCCTTGATGGAAAAAACAGATAAATCTGCTGTTATTCCTTTGGATATAACCTGGTCAGATGTCGGTTCATGGGATAGTATTTACGAGGTTTTAGACAAAGACCAAAATAATAATGTTAAAATAGGCGATGTTGTTGATATTAACACTAAAAATTCATTACTGATAAGTTCGGGTAGATTGGTGGCTACCATAGGCGTGGAAGATTTAATTGTTGTAGAAACCGATGATGCTTTACTAATAACAAAAAAAGGTTTATCCCAACAAGTAAAAAATTTAGTACAAAAGTTAAAGGCAAACCCTAAATATAGAGCTTTAACAGAAAGCCACAGAATAGTTTATAGACCTTGGGGATATTATAAAGAACTGGAAACTGGTGAAAGGTACAGAATAAAAAAAATAGTGGTTAATCCCGGAGAAAGTTTGAGTCTTCAGTTACACTATCACCGAAGTGAACATTGGGTGGTAGTTAAGGGAACTGCAAAAGTCATTTTGGAAGATGAATATGGCAATTTGAATGAATATTTTGTTCATGAAAATGAAAGTATTTACGTTCCAAAAACGAAAAAACATAGAATAATAAACCCAGGAAAAATTCCTCTGGAAATTATAGAAGTCCAAGTTGGAGAATATGTAGGAGAAGATGATATAGTTAGAATTGAAGACAATTACAATAGAGTCTAATGAGCCATACAAGCATTCAATATAAAATTCCCTTTTGGAAAAATATTTTTGATAAAGCTTTTTCTCTTTTTGCTCTAATAATTACAGCACCATTAATGTTAATTATAGCCTTAGCTATAAAACTAACAGATAAAGGCCCTATTTTTTTTAAACAAAAAAGGATAGGTTTTCAAGGCAAACCTTTTTATGTTATCAAATTTCGAACAATGTATCCCGATGCGGAAAGGCGATTAAAAGAATTATTAGAAAAAGACCCAAAGGCAAGAGAGGAATGGGAGAAGACTTGGAAATTGAGAAACGACCCCAGAATTACCCCTATAGGAAAACTTTTAAGAAAAACCTCCCTTGATGAATTGCCTCAATTTTTAAATGTTTTAAAAGGCGAAATGAGCGTAGTAGGCCCCCGACCAGTTGTAGAAGAAGAGCTAAAAAGATTTTATAAGGATAAAGCCAAATATTATATTTCCGTAA
>JBDONV010000175.1:0-2257 GCA_039831165.1 Nautiliaceae bacterium
GCTTGCGGAGCTCACTAAAGGGTAAACAGTCCGGCTATTACCCCGAAAAGTTCCGCTCCCGTTACTATTAATTCCGCTCCTTCTTTTACTTCTTTTAAGATCGGTTTTATTTTAGCAAGTTTTATGTTTTGTGAATTTGTATTTGTAGATAAATCTTTTGTTTTTTCTTGATATTCTTTTAAAATATTTAAGATTTTCTCAGTTTCCGGATTTGCTAATAGTTCTGCTTCATTGGAAATAGAAAGAGTTATTTTTTCTTGAGCTCTGGTTAGCAATACATAGATTTGTCTGTAAAAAACATCTTTTTGTTTAGAATTGTTTGCTAAAAATTTGCCGAAATTATGAATAATAATATTTTGAGCTTCTAATCCTTTAACCGACGCCATTGTCATAACTTTTACGTTCTTTTTATTAAGATTATCTACTATTTTCGTAATAGCTTCTCTGGATTTTTTAGTATAAGTTAAAATAATATTTTCTTCATGATCGTTTAAATTTTTTATAATTTTTTTTAACTTTTCAAAATCGTCAAAATCTTCTATTTCTATTTTTCCATCTTCTAAAACGAAATTGATATCACTTAAAAAGTTGTCTTTTAAATAAAAAGATTTTTTATAATAATCGTTTATAGATTTATCAAAACTCAGTATCTCAAAAGCACATTTTGCTATATTACTTGGGGTTCTGTAGACGTTTTTTAGATTTTTGACTCTACCTCTCATAGATTTTTTTTCTTTAAATTTAGGATGGCGGAATACATCGGCTATGCTTTTCATGGTATACGGATAAAATCTTTGAGCTTCATCGATAAATAAAATAGTATCATTAATCTCTTCATGGATCATTCTGACAAAGCCTGCAGGTAAGTCCTGTGTTTCATCAGCTAAAAAATAATCAATCGGATTTGTTTTTAGATATTTTCTTAGTTTTTCTCTAAATTCTTTTAAAGCTGCGGTACTTTCAAAGATTTTGTATCTATCCTCAAAAGAAGTATGTAAATTAATACCTACTTTTTCAAAATCAAATCCTATGATTTTCAAAAATTCAAATACCGAATGAATTTCTATATTTTTTCTCTGTTCTTTTGAAAAGGAAGATTTTAAATCATTTGCTAATTTTTTATTAAAACATATTATAAGAAATTTTTCATCATCATGGTCTTTTAGTCTGTTTGATACGAAGTTGGTTAAAATTACCGTTTTACCGGTACCTGCTACTCCTCTTATTATTCTAAATCCTCCCGTATATCCATTAAGAATACTTAATTGCTTTTGGTCGAAAAATATTATTTCGTCTTTTGTAATTATTGGGATAACTTTTTTTTCTTTTAATTTATCCGTTGGGACCAAAAGTTTTGCTATTTGAGTGAATTCTTTTTTATTTGGTATGATAGGATTGGTTGAATTGAAAAATCTTTTAAAAATATTACTGTCTTGTAAATCTTCTTTAAAAAATGCGTGGTTTTCATAATTTTTATAATAAGGATTTTGTTCGAAAAATTCTTGTGCTTGTTTTTTTGAAAGAGTAGGAAAAATTACTCTATATTCTACGTTTATGGGGACTTTCTTGAATTCATCTTTTAGGATTGACAATAAAAAGTCTTGATAGTGGTTTGCTTGGGCGAAAGGATTGTTTTCTTGAGTTATTTCTAATCTGTCCCAGTTTTTTACCTCTATAATATAAAGACCGAAAATTGGATGTAAAAGTAATAAATCAATTTCTATAGAGCCGTTTAAATCTTTAAAAGTAGCTTTTGGAATTAAATAGTAATTATTGTCTCCGTTTTTTCTTAATATTGCAATTATAGATTCTAGGACTTCCTCTTCTCCTTTATTACCTTTTAAAAATTTTTTAAGTGTTTTTAATATTTTTTTATTCATCCATTCTCCTTAAAAAATTTTAAAATTTTATCAATTTTATTTGCAAAATATTTTAAATTTTATTATAATTTCAATCCACAGAGGAGAGGTGGCCGAGTGGTCGAAGGCGGCGGCCTTGAAAGCCGTTGTACCGCAAGGTACCGTGGGTTCGAATCCCACCCTCTCCGCCATTTAACATAAAATTTCTTAGATACTACCATTTTTAATAAGTTAAATTAAATTCCAAGTGCTTGTTGTTTTGTAAATTGTTTTAGGATTTTTAGATTGTCTTGCTTTTTTATTTCTTAATCTTTTTAAAATTCTTTTTTCTTTTAATAAGATTTTTGTACTACATCTTCATCTTGAACCAGCAGTAAATTCTCTTTTTTTCATTATTT
>JBDONV010000034.1:0-2245 GCA_039831165.1 Nautiliaceae bacterium
AGAAATAAAAAAAGAAGTAAACGTTTTAAAAGAACAAATATCCGAACTTGAAAACAAACTAAAATCAATTGAGGAAACACTTTTGCAAAAAGCACTCTTAATTCCGAACATCCCTGACGAAGACGTACCCGTGGGAAAAGACGAAGACGAAAACGTCGAAATTAAAAGAGTCGGTGAGATTCCTAAATTCGATTTTGAACCGAAACCACACGATGAACTCGGCGAAAAACTTGACTGGCTCGATTTCACAAGAGGAGTTAAGCTCGCTAAAAGCCGCTTCACCGTTATGAAAAAAGACGCGGCAAGACTTGAGAGAGCACTTATTAATTTCTTTTTAGACCACAACAGAGAATGGGGGTTTGAGGAAGTTTACGTGCCTTTTATCGTCAATAAAGATACTATGACGGGAACGGGTCAGCTCCCTAAATTCGAAGAGGATTTATTTAAAATCGAAAACGAGGATTTATATTTAATTCCCACCGCCGAAGTGCCGTTGACAAACCTTTTCAGGGATGAAATAATAACAGACCTTGATAAACCCATAAAACTTACGGCTTATACACCGTGTTTCAGAAAAGAAGCGGGAAGCTACGGAAAAGACACAAAAGGAATCATAAGACAGCATCAATTCGACAAAGTCGAGCTTGTTGCGATTACTAAACCAGAAGAGAGTGATAAAATGTTTGAAGAAATGGTGGCGTGTGCGTCAAACGCTCTTGAAAAACTCGGACTTCCTTACAGACAGCTTATGCTGTGCACCGGAGATTTGGGATTCAGTGCAGCAAAAACGATAGATTTGGAAGTATGGATACCAAGCCAAAACAGATACAGGGAAATAAGCTCAATATCCAACACCAGGGACTTTCAGGCAAGACGGGCAAAAATCAGATACAAAGACGGCAAAAAAAACAGACTTGTCCACACCTTAAACGGAAGCTCTTTAGCCGTCGGAAGAACGCTTGTGGCAATAATGGAAAATTACCAGACAAAAGACGGACAAATCCGAATTCCTGAAGTATTAAAAAAATATTTATAAGGTAATACGTGGCGGAAGAGACTAAAAACACCGAAAACACTGAACAAGAAGAAAACGTTATTGTTATCGAAGAAGACGAAGAAAAAGAAAAAAAGAAAAAAAACAAGCTTATATATCTGATTATAATTCTTCTTCTTGTGGTAATCATTCTTCTTTTAGTCCTCGCCGCCGTCGTAATAGTAAAAAAGAAAAAAGAAAAAGAAGCCGCAAACATTTCCCCAGAAATTACGAAAATAACCAAAAAACTCGAAAAAAAACGCATTATCCAAAAAGACGAAA
The DNA here is from genome assembly GCA_039831165.1 of Nautiliaceae bacterium. Classification (GTDB taxonomy): domain Bacteria; phylum Campylobacterota; class Campylobacteria; order Campylobacterales; family Nautiliaceae; genus Caminibacter. The sequence goes on from JBDONV010000034.1 coordinate 1,316, forward strand.
TCAAACAGTTAATTAAAAGAGCCACTATTCTTTACGAAAAAGGCGAAAAATTAAAAGCACTTCAAATATTAAATAAACTCTCAAGCTATTCCGAAGCACTTTCATATTATAATTTAGGCGTTATTAAACTAGAGGAAAAAGACTATAAAACGGCACTAGAATATTTTCAAAAAGCAATAAAAAACAAGGACAACAGAGCCCTTAGCGCCATTAACGCCACATATGCCGCGCTTATGCTCAAAAACAAAAAGCTGTTTAATTACTACAGAAACTTAGCCTATACATTCCTGCCAGAAATTTCAAAACTTAAAAGTTATCCATACTATTATGCGGTAACGATGTATTACATGGGATACGAACTTGAAGCAATCCCCGCACTCAAAAAAGACACCCAGTATAAAAATAAAGCCGAAGAGCTATTAAGCGCTATATATGAATATTATCAGGATTTCACCGACGCTCAGGCGTTAGAAGAAAACTCTTTTTACAAAGGTATATCCCTTGCCAGAATCGGTGATTATTCATTAGCGAGAACTTACCTTTCAAACTCAAACAGTCCCGTAGCCAGATTTGCGCTAGCGCTAGTGGATTTAAAACTCTCTTTTTTTAAAGAAGCTTCGCAAATTATCAAAAAATTCGACGGAAACAACATTTATCCGATTAACTTGTATTTAAAACCATCCCTTTTCGATACGAAAACGGCACAAAAATATTTTGAAAAAACTTTCTTAAAATCAAAAGAGGACTTTTACGACTTGTTTTTTTATTATGCGCCGTATAAAGTTTTCAATATGAACCAGACGATTTCATACCTTAAAAAAGGTATAGCCGGGATTCCTATAGGCTCAATCGAAGAATCACAGACGTATCTGAGTAAAAGCGCAACCTATTCCGAACTGAACTTGCAGATTTCAAACGCTCTTAAGTTAG
>JBDONV010000187.1:0-7969 GCA_039831165.1 Nautiliaceae bacterium
GAGTTTTCTTGGAGGAAGTGCGGATTTGGCGCCTTCAAACAATACTTGGCTTGAAGGAGAAGACAAGTTTCCTCACGGCAGAAATATTCAATACGGAATTAGAGAACACGCAATGGCTGCTATCAATAACGCATTCAGTGCTTATGGATTTTTACCTTATGCGGCGACATTTTTGGTGTTTAGCGATTATTTAAGAGGCGCGCTTAGAATCGCCGCTCTTAGCAGTCATAAAAATTACTGGATTTTTACACACGACAGCATTGTAGTGGGGGAAGACGGACCTACCCATCAACCGGTTGAACATTTAACATCCCTTAGAGCTATTCCAAACCTTTACCTATTTAGACCGGCTGATGCGAATGAAAACGTAAACGCGTGGAAAGCCGCACTTAATATCAACGCTCCTGTTGCTTTTGCTCTTAGCCGTCAAGGGCTTAAAAATATAACTCCTAAAGAAGTTGATTTAAGCCGGGGGGCGTATTTGCTTAGAGACGGAAGTGATGATTTGACTCTTATAGCTAGTGGAAGCGAAGTAAATCTTGCTATGGATGTGGCGGAGAAATTAGGCGCAAGAGTTGTAAGCGTACCTTGTTTTGAGCTGTTTGACGAGCAGGATGAAGAGTTTAAAGATAAACTTCTAAAAGGTAAAGTGGTTGCTATTGAAGCGAACAGAGGGTTTGAGTGGTATAAATACGCCGATGAGGTAATAGGCATGGATACTTTTGGGGCCAGCGGAAAAGGGTCTGAAGTTTATAAATATTTCGGATTTGATGCTGAAATAATTGCTGAAAAAATTAAAGGATAAGAATGTTTAAAAAACTTTTAGAACAAAAAGAACAAATTCTAAACGAATGGTTAAAAAATATTGAAATAGAACTTGATGAGAGCGAATTGAAATATCAGTTTTCAAAACTTTATGATGCGGTTATTGCTAAAATAAAAGGCGAAAACATAAATGAACATTTAGATGATTTTGTGGAAGATATGAGTAAATATGAAATATCGCCGCATGAGATAACAAAATCTTTGGAAAATTTAATTTATTTAATAGAAAAAAGTGATTTTGGATTGGATAAAGATGAAATCTTAATGATAAATAAATTTATTTATTCTTTGGCTCTTAGAATTTTTGAAGAATTTGAAAAGAGAAGATTAGAAATTATTCAAAAACAGCTCAAAACAATTAAAAAAATGGAAATTCCTATTTTAAAACTTAATAAAGAGACCATTTTAGTTCCTTTAATTGGTTTTATGGATTCGGAAAAAGCATTAAATCTGATGAGAAATATTTTAGAGACTATTAGAAAAGAAGAAATTTTAAAGGTAATTATAGATATAGAAGGGGTTCCTGTTATAGATACGGAAGTTGCAAATCAGTTTGTAAGAATTTATAGAGGTATAAAAGCAATAGGGGCAAAAATGGTTATGAGCGGTATTACTCCTGCTGTTGCTGAAACGATGGTGCATCTTGAAATTGATTTACCGATTCCCACCAGAGCAAATCTAGAACTTGCTATTAAAGCGTTTGATGATGAGGAAATATAAAGTAGTTTTAGATGAGTTTATTTCAGCAAGGGAGATAGAAGATAATTTTAGGAAATGGGCTGATAAAAAAGAGGAAATAATAATTTTTGATTTTCATCGGTTAAAAACTATAGACCAAATTTCTTTTAAGGCCCTTTTTAGGGTTAAAAAAGGTCTTGAACTTATCGGTAAAAGTGTATATTTCTGCTGTCTGCCTCCTTGTATAGCTTCTGTTATTTCTTTTTGGGATATTGAACTTGAAGGGCTTTTTGAGGATGAAATTTGATATATAAAAAAGAAATTTCTTCTTATGAAGATGTATATGATATTTTACATTTTTTGATTCCTTTTGGTAAAAAATTTGTTCTTGTGGCAAAAGAAGCTGGTCTTAATATTATAAAACATGCTTCAAAAGGGGTTTTTAAGTTTTTTAAATTAAAAAACGGATATAAATTGGTTTTTGAGGATTTTTTTAATAATCTTGATATTAAAAAAGCGTTTTTAATAGGATACAGTACTTCAAAAACATTGGGAATAGGACTTAACCTTATTATAAACTTAGTTGATTGTTTTGAAATAATACCTAAACAAAAGGGAAAAATATTTATTTTTTATTTGTTTGATAAGGAAAAAGTTCAATATTGTGTTTTTAGTAAAGAGTTTGATGATATTAAGGCTTTTTTAAAAGTTTCTCCTTATATTTCAATTACTACAAATGGAGACTGCGGAATTTTTGAAAAAGTTGGAAAAAAATATTTTTTTGCTTTTTGGGATATTGTAGGGCATGGACATGAAGAAGTTTACCATTCTTCAAAAAAATTGAAAAAACTTTTATTTGGATTTAGATTTTTTGAATTAAAAGATATTTTAGAAGTGGTAAGGTATCTTTATAAAGGAAAGGATGCCGCTTTGGTATTGGGAGAAATTAAAGAAAGTATTTTGTTTTTTCATTTCGGCAATATTAGGTATTTTTATAAAGGAAAATCTTTTTATAAAGAATCTCCTTTTTTTAAATCTTCTTTAAAAGATACCAGGATTTCACTTCCAAGGGATGATATAATTTTTTTCAGTGACGGAATAGATATTGTCCGTAATATAAATTCTTTTGAAGAGCTTTCAAAAATCTTGAAAAATAAAAAAGAAGATGATGCGGGAATTTTACTTATAAAAGAAATCAAAGGCAATATAAAATGAAACTGATTTATGACAGTGTTATAAAAGAAGATTTAAATTTAAAGGAAGTAGAAGAGATTTTAATTTTTATTTTTAAAGAATTCTCTTTTGAAGAGTATGTTTCTTCTATTAATACCGCTAAAATAATAGATAAGTTTTTGAATATGGAAAAAGGAAGATTTGGAGAAATTAAAGTATACGCTCTTAGTAGTTTTTTAAAAATAAAACTGGTAAAAAATAATAAAGAAGAAATTTTTCTGTTTAAGCATCATAAAAAAATTACTAAGTTTTTAATTCTATATTTAAAAGATGCTATTAAATTAAAAAACAGATTTTCACTGCTTATAGATACCTTGACTTCTCTTCCTAACAGAAGGTATTTTTTTAAAGAGCTTGAGGATATGATTGAGGAATATAAAAATAAAAAAGGCGAGTTTGCTGTTATTTTTTTGGATATAAAGGGTTTTAAATTTATTAATGATTTTTACGGTCAGGAAGCCGGAGATGTGGTATTGCAGGAAGTGGCCAACAGGATAAAAAGAAACATTACCTCAAACGGATTTTTGGCGAGAATCGGAGCTGATGAGTTTGTTATTATTTTAAAAGATTTTAAGGGTTTGGATATTCAAAGATATGTTGAAATTTTAATAAAATCTTTGGAAGAGCCGGTTTGGTTTGAGCACTTTTTTATTGAAATTTCCATTATGGCTGGAATTGCTATTTTTCCAAAAGATGGGACAAATAAAGATGAGTTGCTCCAAGCTGCCGATTTGGCGTTGAATGAAATAAAGTTTAATACCGAAAACAAAAAATTTTGTTTTTTTTCAAAAAAGCTTAAAGCACAGTTTTTAGAATCTAAAAGATTGGAAAAAGATTTAGCTGAGGCTTTAAAAAAGAATGAAATGTTTATTTTATATCAGCCGAAGATAGATATACATAATTTAAAAATTATAGGAGTTGAAGCGTTACTCAGGTGGGAGCATCATATTTACGGAATTATTCCTAATGAAAAATGGATATCTATTATGGAAAATTCCAAATATTTAAAACAGATAGGTCTTTTTGTTTTAAATAAAGCCGTAAATGATATAAGTTTTTTAAATTTTTCTTTAAAAACGAATATAGGAGTTAGTGTTAATGTTGATATAAAAGAGCTTGTAAGCGAATATTATATTGATGTTTTATCTTCTTTAAAAAAAGAAAAAAGAAAAATTTTAACCCTTGAATTGCTTGAGAGAAAGCTGGTAAAATATTGGGATGAACTGGACAGGGTGGTAAAAATTTTGCACTCTTTTGGTATAAAACTTTCTTTTGACGATTTTGGAACAGGTAATACGACGTTAAAATATCTTACAAGAATATTGCCAGATGAGATAAAGATAGATAGAGTTTTTATTTCTAATATTCATAACTCAAAAAATGAAATTATTACCAAAGCGATTATAGCTATGGCAAAAAGTTTGAATATTAAGACAGTTGCCGAAGGGGTCGAAACTAAAGAGGAACTTGAAGTATTAAAAAAACTTAATTGTGATATAATTCAGGGATATTATTTTGCAAAACCTATGAAATTAGAAAAACTGAAAAATTTTATAATAGATTTTGAAAGGAATAAAAAATGATTTTAGCAACACCGGGACCTGTTGAAATACCGCTTTTTGTAAGGGAGACGTTTTTAAAAGAGACTATTCATCACAGAACGCCTGAATTTAAAGCTATTTTGATTGAAGCGCTTGAGCGGTTTAAAAAAATTACCCACCTTCCTGAAGCCGTGTTTCTTACAAGCTCAGGTACTGGAGCTATGGAAGCGGCTGTTATTAATACCGTTAAGAAAAAGGCACTGACAATTAATGCCGGGAAATTTGGTGAGAGATGGGGAAAAATCTGCGAAGCGTTTAATATTCCTTATAAAGAGCTCAAATACGACTGGGATACTCCTGCAAGTGTTGATGAGGTAATAGCGGCTGTTGAAAGTGATAAAGATATTGATACCGTTTTTATTCAAATAAGCGAAAGTGCCGGTGGGCTTAGGCATCCTGTGGAGGAAATTGCAGCTGAGCTTGAGCTTGTCAGAGATGATATTATCGTGGTTGCCGATGGTATTACGGCACTTGGCGTTGAAGATATAGATACCAGCAATATAGATATAGTAATAGGAGGTAGCCAAAAAGCGTTTATGTTGCCTCCGGGACTTGCTATGATGGGGCTTAGCGAAGCGGCGGTTGATAGAATAGGCAAAGGAAAAGGGTTTTATTTTAATCTGGCAAATGAAATAAAAAAACAGCGTGAAGGTACTACCTCTTTTACGCCGGCTACAAATCATATAATAGCTCTTAATGAAGTTATGAAAAAACTTGAAGAAATTGGGCTTGATAAACATTACGAAAATACGGCACTTAGACATAAAGCCGTAATAGCGGCTGTTGAAGCGATAGGACTTAGTATTTTCCCTCAGGTTCCGGCACTTTCTATGGCGGCTGTTTATTTTGAAAAAGCAGAAGAGCTTAGAAGCATATTAAAAATAAAATACGAAGTAAACGTTGCCGGGGGTCAGGATTTTATGAAAGGGAAGCTGTTTAGGGTAAACAATATGGGAATTATAGAAGATTATAAAATGGAGCATATTTTAAACAGCGTAGAACTTGCGTTGGATGAGCTTGGTATTAGAAAATACGACGGGACGGCTGTAAAAGTATACAGTAGTGAAAAACTGTGATAAAATAAAAGTGGAAGTAGATTTGCTCAGGGACAGTTTAAAAAATATTTTTATCGTAATGTTTGCTATAATGAGCGGAATTATAGGAATTGGGTATAATATAATTATTGGAAAAATAAGTGTTAATACCCCTTTGATTATTTTAGTCCTATGCGGTTTTATAAGTTTTGTTGTATTAGCTAAATTTAAAAATAGGCAAATTCAAAAATTAAAGGAATTATTAAATGAGCTTTAATGAAATGGTAGGATGGGGGCTTATGATAATGGGAGTGATAGGGATGTTTTATTTGGCTTTAAGCGAGTTTTCTATAAAAGATGAAAAATGATATTTGCTCATGATATTCCGGAAGGCGCTAAGCTTTATTTTGGCGGAAAAGCCAAAATAAAAAGAGAAATAGAAAAACTTGCCAGCGAAGTTTTTGAGAATGAAGAGTATGAAGAGATAGTAAGCCCTTATTTTTCATATCATCAGCTAGAGGCACTGGATGAAAAAGAGCTTATAAGGTTTACCGACTCTGAAAACAGAACGTTGGCGCTTAGAGGGGACAGTTCTATAGATATTATCAGAATTGTACTTAAAAGACTCAAAAGCGAGGCCAGAAAGTGGTTTTACATTCAGCCGGTTTTCCGTGCGCCTTCTACGGAAATAAACCAGATAGGAGCTGAATGGCTTGAGGGTAAGCTTAAAGACGTTTTAAACACCAATATCAATATTTTAAAAAGACTGGGTAAAAATTATCCCCTTGTAATTTCCCATATCCAGATTCCTAAAAAAGTATGTGAGCTTACGGGTCTTGAAATTGAGGATATAAAAAAAATGAGAATATATAAATTCAAAGAATCCTGGCTTAAGGAACTTCTAAAAATAAACAGACCTGAGGATATAATCCCCGGTGAGTTTCCAAAAGAAATAGCTATTTATTTGGATGAGCTAAAAAAGATAAGTGAAGAGATAAATTATGATATTATTTTAGCGCCGCTTTATGTGGCGAATTTAAGATATTATAACGGTATTTTTTACCGTTTCATACATAATAACGACGTTATAGCAAAAGGCGGGGAATACATCGTTGAAGGCATAAAAAGCAGCGGATTTTCCATATATACTGATAATTTATTAAAGGATTTGGATGATTGATTTAATTGTCGGGCTTCAGTGGGGTGACGAAGGAAAAGGGAAAATTGTAGATTTGGTAGCCAAAAATTACGATATCGTAATAAGAAGTCAGGGAGGCCATAACGCCGGTCATACGGTAGTGGTAGATGGGAAAAAGTACGCGCTTCATCTGCTGCCAAGCGGTGTTTTGAATAAAAACGCAACAAACGTAATAGGAAACGGAGTTGTGGTGTATCCTCCTCAGCTTATAAAAGAGATAAAAAATTTCGGGGAAGAGATTAAAAAAAAGCTTTTAATTTCGGATAAAGCCCATATGATTTTAGACCATCATATAGCAATAGACCAGGCAAGAGAAAAACTAAGGGGTAAAAACGCCATAGGAACCACAGGCAGGGGAATAGGTCCGGCGTATGCGGATAAGATAGCAAGAGTGGGTGTCAGAATGGGAGAACTTAATAATATCCCAAAACTTATTGAAAAGCTTGAGCATTATTATGAAATGAATAAAGAATATTTTGATTATCTGGGTGTTGAAATTCCAATCCGTGAAAAACTAGAAAGTGAACTTAAAGAGTGGCGGGAAGAACTTGGAGATATGATAGTCGATACCACAAAATACCTGTGGGATAATTTTGATAAAAATATGCTACTTGAGGGTGCTCAGGCGACACTTCTTGATATCGACCACGGAACGTATCCTTACGTTACTAGTTCAAACACAATAGCAAGCGGTGCATTAACCGGTAGCGGAATTCCTCCAAAAAGACTAAATAAAGTAATAGGAATAGCAAAAGCGTACGCTACAAGGGTTGGCAACGGGCCTTTTCCAACCGAAGATTTAAGCGAAGCCGGAGATAGGATAAGAGAACAGGGTGCGGAATTCGGAACGACTACCGGGAGACCTAGAAGATGCGGATGGTTTGACGTGGTTGCGGCAAAATACGCCGTAACTCTAAACGGATGTGATGAGGTGGCTATTATGAAACTTGACGTTCTTGACGGGTTTGATAAGGTAAAAGTCTGCGTGGCTTATGAAAAAGACGGAAAGAATATAGATTATTTTCCAAGCGACCTTGAAGGCGTAAAACCTGTTTATGTTGAACTTGACGGCTGGGATAAAAGCTCTCATATAAGAGAATGGGATAAACTGCCTGAAAATGCGAAAAAATATATAAAATTTATAGAAGATAAAATAGGTACTAAAATAAAATACATTTCAACTGGTGCGGAAAGAGACGCAACTATTATCAGATGAAAACAAAATTCGACAGTGTAGTTAAAATAAAAAAGCAGCAGGTCGAAAAAATTGAAAACGATATTCAAAAAATAAATTCCTCTATAAAAGAGCTTCAAATAAGAATAGAAGAGCTTAATAATCAGCTCTCTTCTTTCTCTTTTCCCGATAAAGGAACATTTGCCCAGATAAGTCAGATAAAACT
>JBDONV010000005.1:0-7966 GCA_039831165.1 Nautiliaceae bacterium
TCTATTGTTTTTAGAAACAATAGAGGCTTTTATCCCTGTTAGTTCGTCTAAAACGTTTGAACCTTTATAGAGTAACATTTTACCATCTTTTTTTAAAAAAGGTTTTGCTATTTTTATTATTTCTTTTGTCGGCATAACGGCTCTGCTGGTTATTAAATCCACGGGGGTAATATTGCTTTTTTCAAGTCTTTTAGGAATGACGGTTACGTTTTTTAATCCTAAAATTGTTTTAAGATAATTTAAAAAGCTGTATCTTTTTTTTAAAGGTTCTACCAGATACCATTGTGTATCAGGCATAGCTATCGCTAAAATAAGTCCAGGAAATCCGGCTCCCGTTCCTATATCTATTGCCGTTTTTGCGTCTTTTATTTTTTCCAGAGGATAAAGACTGTCTTTTATCTGTTCTTCTATTTCTTCAGGAGAATTATAATTAGTGAGTTTATGAATTTTATTCCATTTTAAGAGTTCTTTTGTAAATATTTCAAATTTTTCATTTTCCATTTTCAATCTTTCATTATTAAAGTTTGTGTCCTAGTTTTTCTTTTTTTGTTTTAAGATAATTTTCATTATAAGGGTTTGGATTTGCTTTTATCGGTATTCTTTCTACAACTTTAATTTTTTTAAAAGCGAACTCTTTTTTAGGATTGTTTGTTAGCAGTTTTATTTCTTTAATATCAAACTCTTTTAAAATTTTTTCTACTATACTAAAATCCCTCATATCGGCTTCAAACCCCAGTTGATGGTTCGCTTCTACCGTATCAAGCCCTCTGTCTTGTAAAGCATATGCGTTTACCTTATTAAAAAGTCCTATTCCTCTTCCTTCCTGTCTCAGATATATAACCATACCTCCGTGCTTTTGTATCTCTTTTAAAGCTGTTTGGAGCTGTTCGCCGCAGTCGCATTTTAAGCTTCCAAGAGCATCGCCCGTTAAGCATTCGCTGTGAATTCTCACATACGGGGTTTTTGGAATTTCGTGAGTGAAAATCACCAGATGTTCTTTATCGTTTTCTTTAAAAGACTGGATTTTAAAGTTTCCGTATTTGGTCGGGAGATTGGCTATTTCGGATTTTTTCAAATAATCTCCTTTTTTTGATAAAATTATATCTTAAAATGGATTGGAAATTATAGATAAAGGATTTACGTTGAAACACTTTTTATGGCTTTGCGATTATTCCAAAGAAGAGATTAAAGAAATTATAGACCTTGGGTTTCAGATAAAAAAAGAGACTAAAACAGGTATTTTTAAACCTTATTTAAAACATCAGCAGCTTGCGATGATTTTTGAAAAAAGTTCTACTAGAACGAGAGTAAGTTTCGAAGCCGGTATTAATCAGCTTGGGGGTAACGGAATTTTTTTGAGCAGCAGAGATATTCAGCTTGGAAGGGGAGAGCCTTTAAAAGATACCGCTAGGGTTATAAGCCGTATGGTTGATTTGGTTATGATAAGAACGTTTGGTCAAGAAAGGCTTGAGGAGTTTGCGAAATACAGTAGAGTCCCAGTAATAAACGGGCTTACCGATTTATGTCATCCGGTTCAGTTGCTGGCGGATTTGATGACTATGATAGAGTTTGGAAAGTTTGATTTTGACAATCCTAAAAACACTACGGTAGCGTATATCGGAGACGGAAACAATATGGCTAACTCATGGACTATTTTAGCTTCAAAACTGGGATTTAATCTGCGAATAGCCACTCCTAAAGGGTATGAAATAGACGAAAACATAAAACGAAAAGCGTTGAAAGAAGCCGAAAAAAGCGGAGCTGAACTTGAATTTTTATACGACCCGAAAGCCGCCGTTAAAGACGCTGATGTGGTTACGACCGATACATGGGTTAGTATGGGACAGGAAGATGAGAAAGAAAAAAGAATAAAAAATTTTAAAGGTTTCGAAGTTGATGAAAGCCTTATGAGTTTGGCTAAAAAAGACGCTATTTTTCTGCACTGTCTTCCTGCTTATAGGGGATATGAGGTTAGCGAAGAAGTTTTTGAAAAACACAGCGAAGAAATTTTTACTGAAGCCGAAAACAGATTACATGCTCAGAAAGGATTGATGGTTTGGCTAAAGAAATAGCAAAAAAAGTAAACGCAAAAACACTTGTCGAATGTAAAGATTTGGAAGTTCTTGAAGGGGATTTAAATTCCCCTACCTGGGTTATGATAACTCCCGATAAAAAACTTAAAGTTGTTCTTGATAGTGAGGAGTATATTGATTTTATGGAAACTTTTAAAAAAACTTTAAAAGAAAATATAGAACTGAAATTAGAAAAAGCCATTTTAAGTGAATTTCCAATAGATTATGACGATGTAAAAGCGGTTGTGTTAGAAGAGATGAAAAAAAGTGATAAGAGTATTCAAGAGATAGTGGAAAAAGTTAAACTTGAACATCCGAATCTGTTTTACAATCTAGATTTAGATAAAATCTTCTAAAGGAAAATTTTTTTCTTTTTTTATTAGTTCTTTCTTGACAAAAATATTTTAATATAATATAATTTCACCGTAGCTTAACAAGCAATTATAGGAGGTGCCAAATGGCATGTGAAAAAGATACAAAAGAAATGGCTCAAACAGCAGAAAATTCAACAGAAACCAAGGAGGTAACAATGGAAGAAATCAAAACTCAAGAAGGTGTATTAGTTCTTAAAAATATGCCTGAATTCAAAATGGAAGCTTATAATGCGGAAACAGGGCATTATACTGAAGTTAGCAGCGAAGATTATAAAGGAAAATGGACTGTAGTGTGTTTTTACCCTGCAGATTTTACATTCGTATGTCCAACTGAAATAGCGGCTATGAATGCGGCATTACCGTTTTTAAAAGAATTGGGAGTTGAGGTGCTCGCAGTTTCAACTGATACAAAATTCTCACATAAAAGATTTGTAGAAACAGAACCTTTATTAAAAGACCTTAAACTTACAATTGCAGCTGACCCGACAGGTGAAGTTACAAGAAAATTCGGTGTAATGATTGAAGGTGCGGGACTTGCGCTTAGAGGAAGATTCTTAATCAATCCTGACGGACAAATAGTAGCTGAAGAAGTACAAGCTCCGCCAGTTGGAAGAAGCGTAAAAGAGTTCTTAAGACAAATTATAGCTCATCAACATGCTTATAAAACTGGTGAAGTATGCCCGGCTAACTGGAAACCTGGTAAAAAAACATTACCTGTTAACACAGATATCGAACCTATGACAGGAAACGTTGGAAAATATGTAACTCTTGAAGATTTAATCGACGAAAACGATGTTAAAGAGATGGAAGAAATGGTAAAAGCGTTTAAAAACGCTTAATTTTTTCTTCTTTTTTTAAAGAAAGGGCATTATGAAAAACTATAAAAATCTTTTGGAAGAATCAAATCTAAAAACAACTCCTCAAAGACTTGCTATTTTAAAAGAGCTTGACAAACACGGACATGCTAGTATTGAAGAAATTTATGAAAATATAAAAGAGATGTTTCCTAGTATTTCGCTGGCTACTATTTATAAGAATATAAACGCTTTAAAAGAAGAAAATTTAATTACTGAAATTTGTTTTCATCAAAAACCGAAATTTGAAATTAAAAAAGAGCCTCATGCTCATTTCATCTGTAAAAAGTGCGCAAAAGTGGAAGATATTCCTTTTAGCGAAATTATGAACAAAGAAGTAGAAAAAAAATATCCCAATTCTCAAAAAGAACTTTATATTTACGGTATATGTTCGGAATGCAAGAAAAAAGAGTAAACTAAATAATGGTTATAGTTAACTTAATAGCCGACTTTGAACTTCCTTTTGTCTTTTCTTTAAAAGAACGACGTAAAATTATTAATTCCATAAAAGATAAACTCAAAAAATTTAACGTATCCGTTTTAGATATTTCAGACGAATATCCTAAAGAGGCTTCTGTTGCTATAGTGTTTGCTGCTCATAATGAAAAGCAGGCAGCGGAGATACAGAGGAAAATAGAAGAGTTTTTATATAAAAGTTTTCCCGAAATAGAGTTTTTTTTTGACAGTGAGATTATTTAGTTAAATATCATAAACTCTTATCATGTTTGTAGTGCCTTCTCTTCCGACTATGCTTCCCATCGTAATGATTATTTTATCTCCTTCTTGGAGTTTGTTTAATTTTTTGGCGGTATCTATAAATTTATGAATAAGTTTTTCAGGGTCTTTAATTTTAGGCATTTCAAATATCTCTTCAACTCCCCAAACCACTTTTAGTTTTCTACTGGTCTCTCTGCTATGAGTAACTGCTATAATAGGTGATTTTGGTCTATATTTTGCAATGGATTTTACTGTTGTGCCGCTGCTTGTGAAGCTTATTATTGCTTTTGGCTCTATCGCTTTTGCCAAGTCTGAAACACTAAGCGCTATTGCGTCGTCATCGTCTGTTTCGTATCGTTTATGATAAGGATAAATAGTCTGAATTTCTTTAATTATTTTAACCAGTGTTTCAACCGCTTTTATAGGATATTTTCCCACAGTCGTTTCATCGCTTAGCATAACTGCATCAGTTCCATCCATAACGGCGTTTGCCACGTCACTGACTTCAGCTCTTGTTGGAAAAGGTGAATTTACCATAGAAAGAAGCATTTGAGTGGCGGTAATTACAGGTTTTTTCAGTTTATTTGCGCGGCGAATGATTTTCTTTTGTATTACAGGTACTTTTTCTATTCCTACTTCTATTCCTAAATCTCCTCTTGCAACCATAACGCCGTCGCTTACTTCCAATATTTCGTCAAGATTTTCAACCGCTTTTTTGGTTTCTATTTTTGCTATAACCCAGGGGGTTGCCCCTGCTTTTTTTAGAATAGATTTGGCTTTTAAAATATCGTTTTTTGAATTTACAAAAGATATCGCTACAATATCTACTTTGTTTTTGGCTCCAAAAATTAAATCTTTTTCATCTTTTGGCGTAATAGCAGAGATTTTTAAGTTTGAGTGTGGAAAATTTACACCTTTTCTGCTGGATAAAACACCTTCGTTTTTTACTTCTAATACTAAATAATCAGGTGTTTTTTCCACTACTTTTGTTCTTATAGACCCATCTGCAAAAAATACATATTCCCCTGTTTCAACTTGGTCTATAATTTCGGGATAACTGATAGTTAAGTCATAAGCGCTTTTAGGATTGTTTTTTACAAGGCGTATTTTATCGCCTCTTTTAAGTTCCAATATACCGTTTATTTCGCCAATTCTTATTTTAGGTCCGCTGATATCTTGTAAAATAGCGGTTTTTGAATCGAGTTTTTTTGCTATATCCCTAATTTTTTTAATAGAGGCTTTATGGGTTTTATGGTCTGCGTGGGAAAAATTGAGACGGAAGACATCAACTCCCGCTTTTATCATATCTTCAATTTTATCGTTGCTGCTAGGACCTAAGGTTGCTACTATTTTGGCTTTTTTCATCATATTCCTTTACTTTCCAGAAAATCTTTTATCTCTTTTAGAAGTTCTGCTGGGTTTTTAATAGGATAGTTTATGTTTTGAGCTATTTCGTCTCCTGGGAATCCTTTTATATTCATATTTTTTAATCTCTCTTTTAAAATCTCAGGGGCTGTTAGTGGATAGTGAAGACCTTTTATACTTTTTAATACAAGATATGTCCATGGAGCGTCGCATTGTTGAGTAATTTTTTCGGCCATAGCGCGGCAATATTCCATAACGGTTTGGGAATCTTCTCCGTCTTTTATTAGTTTATACGCAAGTTTTGCTATTCCTCCTGCTGTATGTACTTTTAGCTGTTTTTTTTCTTCTTCGGTGAGTTCGTCGAGATGTTGAATTTTATAAAGAGCTAGATTTGGGTCCGCTCTTAAAATTTGTCTGACAGTGTTTCTTGTAATTCCTAAAAACTGAGCTATTTCGTCTTCGGTTTTTAAAAATTCTTCTCTTAATACAATAGCGAAACTTGCTCTTGCTATACTTGGAAGCCATGTAAGCGTTCTGTATGCTGCGAGTTTGTCAAGCCCCCCTAACAGGTCTATTGATTTGAAAAAAACTCTTTCTGCTATATATTTTACGTTAGTGTCGTTGCTTTGGATATTTTGAATATTCAATATCATTTTATTCTCCTTGAATTGGTTTTCCTATTTTTACAAGTCCGGTTTCCGTAATTTCTAGAAACCTTACTTTTATGTCATGACCGCACATTCTACATCCGTCTATTCTAAAAAGCCTTACTATTTCTCCTATAGGTTTTTTGTAAATTTTTGCTTTATAAGCAGAATCTATGAGTTCTTTGCTTAAAACTATTGTTCCGTCAACTATATGTCCTACCGCATATCCTCCTGCGGCTTCCGAGCTTAAAAGGTCGTGCCCGCTTCTTTTTTGTGATATTAAAATTGTTGTTTGGTACCATTTTTTTAAAAAGTTGTAAATCCGTCTGACAATAGTTCTTGCCATCATCTCTTTGTTTTCAAAAAGTCCCGTTATCGAGTCTATTATCGTAAATTTTATTCCATATTCCTTAATGGCGTATGCCAGTGTGTTTAAAAGAGTTGGAATTTCATCTCTTAGTTTGTAATTTGAGGTTGCGTCTATAAATATAACGTTTTCGTCTATAACGTTTTCTTCTATATTCATAGCTTTTGCTCTTTGTTTCATACTAGCCACTACGAAATTAGCTGGGGTTTCCACTGTAATAAAACATACTTTATGTTCTTTTGCTTGATATATTGCAAACTGTTCGGCCATAAGACTTTTTCCTGTGTCATTTACTCCAGTTATATTGCATACGCTGTATTTGGGTATTCCGCCTAAAGGTTTTTTTACAGGTTTTCCGTTTTCTATTTCAGCTATAAAAAAAAGTTCGTCAAGTCCTTCTATTCCTGTGGATACACCTTCTATTTTGGGAGCTTTTTTAGAAGCTTCTTTTGCGGTTATTACGGCTTCTTTTATAATTTCATATTCCATAAAAGGCCTTTTTGATTAATTGTAGCAAATAAGATGAAAAAAAGGAAGAGAAGAAGTGTTAAAGTGTTATTTTACTTTTATACAGTCGGTTTCTTTTTGTTTGTCAAATTCCCACCACTCTTTTTGATTCCAAGGTTTGAGTTCTTTTAGTTTTTTCATAAGATATTCGAAATCTCTTGGAAGAAGAGCTTGGTCTCCGTCGCTTAGAGCTTCTTTAGGACAATTGTGCATTTCTATTATAAGCCCATCGGCACCGACAGCCATTCCAGCGTATGCAAGAGCGCTTACGAATTCTCTTTTACCGGCGGCATGGCTTGGGTCAACTATAATAGGAAGATGGGTCATTTTTTGCATAATAGGTACAAGCGTTACGTCTAAAGAGTTTCTAACGGCTGTTTCGTATGTTCTTGTACCCCTTAAACATAATATAACTTTATCGTTTCCTTCGCTCATAATATATTCTGCACTCATTAAATGTTCTTTTACGGTTGAACATATGCCGTTTTTAAGAATTACCGGTTTATCAAGTTTTCCTATTTCTTTTAAAAGAGGAAAGTTTTGCATGTTTCTAGCGCCAATTTGAATAACATCAGCGTATTTGTAAACAACGTCAATATCTTTTATGCTCATAAGTTCTGTTACAATCGGAAGCCCGGTTTCTTTTTTTGCTTCCATAAGCATTTTAAGGCCTTCTTCTCCATGACCTTGGAAAGTATATGGAGAAGTTCTTGGTTTATAAGCTCCTCCTCTTAACATATGGGCTCCATTTTCTTTTGCCACTTTTGCCAAATATACTACATTTTCTACTGTATCCACGCTACAAGGTCCGGCTATAATAACTTTATTTCCTCCTCCTATTTTAACCCCGTCAACTTCTATAACGGTATCCTCAGGATGAAATTCTCTGCTTGCTCTTTTGTATGGAGCGGATACTTCAAGTACTTTAGCTACTCCCGGAAGCGTATTTAAAGGTCTTCCAACAAGGTCTGTTTTGTCTCCTATAATACCTATTACCACCTGTTTTTCTCCGGGAGCAATACTAACGTCATGTCCCCACGCTTTAATTTGTTCTATTGTTTGA
>JBDONV010000121.1:0-2235 GCA_039831165.1 Nautiliaceae bacterium
GAAAAAAAACTTTTTCCCCCAAATCAAATAGTATTAATTCACGAGCAATTAACCCCTGAAATAGAAACGCTGCTTGAAAAATATAAAATAAAATTTATCCAGGGCGATTTCTCAGAAGAAGAAATACTTAAAAAAGCAAAAGCCACAGAAGCTTTAAAAGCCCTTTTAATATCGGATAACGAACTTAGCGATACAAAAATTTTATCGGCAGCCATACTGCTTAAAGATTTAAAAAAAGACATCTATATAATAGCCCAGATAGCAAACCCTAAATTTCAAGTATATCTTCAAAAAATTCACTGCGACGAAATAGTGCTCTCCAAAGAATACAGTAGTTTCTTAATGGCAAAAAGCACTATATCTCCCGGTATTTCAAAAGTCATAGGAGAAATATTAAAAGACGACAGTTTCTATATCAAAAGATACTACGGTGAAAAAACAACATACAAAACGTTGTTTGAAGAGTTCTTAAAAAAAGGGGAAATTTTAATCGGTATTATAGAAAACTACGGAAGAGCCGATGAATTTATAAAAGAATTCGTAGAAGAGATAAAAAAAGAATCAAAAAGAATAACGGAATTTGTTAGATATTTAGAAGAGATAAAACATAAAGAACTCAATAAGGTTATTTTACATCCCAATGAAACTTACACGGTAAACAAATTTTGCGGGCTTATAGTTTTAAGGAGAAAACCATGATACACCACCCTATTTTCGATAATCTTACACAAGAAGAATTTGAAACCGCTATTAAGTATTTCCAAAAAAAGTCTTTTAAGGCTAATGAATTTATTGTAAAAGAAAATGAAAACTCGGATATGGCTTTTTTACTGCTTGAAGGTGAAGTGGAAGTTATTAAACTTACGATATATAAAGACGATTATGTAATAGAAACAATAAAAGCACCATCTAAAAATTTTTTTGGAGAAGTTAATTTAATAGATAAAGGAGCCGTAACATCAACCATAAAAACTGTTACCGATACCATTATTTTATATATCACCCATAAACGGTTTAAAACTCTTACATATTCCCATCCCGATATAGGAGTTAAAATGTTATGGGTAATAGCCGAAGATTTGGCAAGACATTTAAGAAAAGCCGACCAGGATATAATCACCCTCTTTAACGCTTTTGTAGAAGTAGTGGAAAACGACTAAAAACCATACCTTTTCATAGCAGCAGCCGCTTCTTTTTTTAGCTCTTTTTCTTTCATAACGCGTCTTTTATCATGAAGCTTTCTACCTTTTGCCACGGCTATTTCAAGTTTTGCTTTGTTTTTATTATTAAAATATATTTTCGTAGGTACTAACGTATATCCTCTCTCACTCGTATATCCGGCAAGTTTTGCTATTTCGTCTTTATGTAAAAGCAGTTTTCTTGGTCTTTTTTCATCATGTTTAAAAGCGTTGTATGTCGTATCTAAATTACTTATATGACCCTGAACCCACCATGCTTCTCCGTCTTTTATCTTAACAAAACTATCTTTTAGGTTGGCCCTGCCGGCTCTAAGTGCTTTTACTTCGCTTCCTTTAAGCTCTATTCCTGCTTCATATTTATCAAAAATATCATAATCATGATACGCTTTTCGATTTGTAGCTACTACTTTCATGCGACCTCCTTAGGTCTAAATAGTGTTCCTTTTATCTGATTACCTTTTAAAAATTCCTCAATCGTTTCAAGGTTATCACCGCTTGTTAAAAACATAGGCTTACCTCTTTCCATTAAAAACTTAGCGGCTTTTAGTTTGGTGACAATTCCGCCTGTGGCAAAAGCGTCGTTGGGATTACATTCCTGAACAAGCCACTCGTTTTCTATATTTTCCACAACCTCAATAGGTTTGGCATTTTTATTTATCTTTGGATTATCTGTATAAAACGCATCTATATCACTTATAATAAAAAGCATATCGGCATCAAAATAATACGTTACATAAGCACTTAGCTGGTCGTTATCTCCAAAAATTATCTCTTCAACCGAAACCGAATCGTTTTCATTAATAATAGGAATGACTTTATTTTCAAGTAACACGTTTATCATTTTTTTTGCATTTTCCGTTCTTTTTCTCGAATCAAAATCCGCAGCCGTTACCAGCACCTGGGCTACGGTTACTCCGTATTTATTAAATCTCTCTTTATACTCTCTCATTAAAAGAGGCTGACCTATAGCAGCCAGGGCCTGTTTGTTTTCAAGCTTACTTTTATCAAGAGGACATTTCGTATATCCGGCTCCAAC
>JBDONV010000025.1:0-2210 GCA_039831165.1 Nautiliaceae bacterium
CAGGTAAAAATTTTACAAAATCTTGAATGTGATTATTTACAGGGATTTTATTTTGCAAAACCTATGCCGTTTGAAGAATTTAAAAAATTTTTAAACTAAAACTCAATTATTCTCCCGACTCCTCCTGGGATGTAGTTTTCACCGTATTCCTCTTTGAAAATTTCTATTGCCAAATCTCCAGAGCAGTGCGTTGGAGTTACATATTCAACTCCTAAAGCTTTAAGTGCTTTTACAACTTCAATAATTTCTTCTTCGCCGCTTCTCATAAGATGAAACCCTCCAAGAGTATATAAAACGGGCTTGTTTAACATCTCTATAGCGCGACGGACGATATTGACAATTCCCGGATGAGCACATCCTGTCACTACAATGCTAAAATCCCCTTCATCAATCACCAAAGACTGTTCCCCTATTGGCATCATAACGCCTGTGGAATAAAACTTGCCAAAAAGTTTAGTAGGATTTTCATGAATAACTTTTACTTCGCGGCTGAGCCTTTTTAAATCCCTGATGTAGAGTTTTGAAAGACTGTCCGGCAAAAAAAGAGTCATATAAGGATTTATATCCAAAACACTGTCAATCCCGCCTATATGGTCCCAGTGCGGATGAGATATGAAAAGATATTTTAGAGCATTTATATCAACTCCCATTTTTGTCATATTTCTAAGAAGTGCTCTTCCGTTGCTTCCCGTATCAAACAGAAAATAGTCATTAATAACACAGCTAAAACCCCAAAAGCTCTCCAGTTTTTCATTTGCTACGTAATTATCAAAAGTAATTGAAAATTTCATTTTCTCCCCCTTATAACTTTAAAAGCCCCGCCGTTGCAGTCGTTTATTTTAAATTTTAAATTATCAAGCGTTTCACCGTAAAGATTTTCTTTACATTCAAAATCCTTAAATCCAACCTTTTTCATTAGGTTTATTATATCGTCTTTACTAAAAAAAGTGGCGGGCGCGTAAAATTTTGAGCGGTTTTTATTTTTTTCGTACGTTTTACCAAGGGGAGAATCTTTATCCACAAAAGCTATAAGAAGATATCCGCTTTTTTTCAAAGCCTTGTAACAGTTTTCAATTGTTTTTAAAGGGTCTTTTACAAAGCAAATCGTCGTTACCATCAAAATAAAATCAAATTCTTCTTCAAAATCCATCTCCTCAGCCGTAATTTCAAGCACTTTAATACCCCTGCTTCTCGCAATTTCCGCCATTTTACGGCTCGGCTCTATTCCGAATTTTATACCAAGAGGAGAGGCAAAACGCCCGCTTCCGACTCCAACTTCTATTCCCCTGCCTTTTGGCAAAAGAGCTTTTATTGTCTTTAACTCTTCTTCATAAATTTTAGGATGTTTTTCAAACCACTCTTCATAATCTTCATAATACATATCAAAAAGATTCATTTTTACTCCACTAACATTTGATGAATTACTTTTTTTATACTTGAAATCGTTTTTTTATCCAAAAAATCAAGTTGTTTTATTATTCTTTTTTTGTCAATAGTTCTAATCTGATCAAGCACTATAAAAGAATTTTCTTTAAATTTTACACGAGTTGGATACTCTTTCGATTTTGAAGTCATAGGTGCGATTATTACGGTATTTATATTAAAATTCATTTCATTTGGAGAGATAATTACACAAGGACGGGTTTTTTTGATTTCACTGCCTATTGTAGGGTCTAAATTTACAAGTATAACGCTGTATTGTTCATACATCAAAATCCCCGTCTAATACATCATCAATTAAAAGCTCATCATCTCCGTTTTGCCTCATCTTTTTAAAAGCTTCATCCCAACCTTTTCTCGGATTAAGTGGTTCAATAATCAATTTTCCACCTTCTTTTATTATTTTTACCTCATCACTATCTATTCTTAACTCTTTAGGGATTCTAATAGCCTGAGAATTACCGTTATAAAAAACTTTTGCAATCGCTTCCATATAAGCTCCTTTTTATAAGTATAAACAAATAGATATAAAAAGTCAAAAATTTCTAAATTCAAGAGGTATTAAATCAAGAAGTTTTGAAGTATCGAGCTTTCTTTTTTGAGGTCCTACATTTCCTATCGTTTCTTTTTCCGTTTCAAAATAATTTTGAAGATAATAAGTTCCTCTATATCCTTTTTGATGTAGTATTTTAATAATTTCATTTATATCATTTTCATCTAAAAGGTCAGTATGAACGGTGGTACGAACTTCAAAATCAACATCGCTATTA
>JBDONV010000024.1:0-27579 GCA_039831165.1 Nautiliaceae bacterium
ACTCTTAGCCCCTCTCGGGTGTATAATACTTATATCTAAGTTCTCAATCATCTCGCACCTCTCTTTGTGCCCTTCCCGTTTTGGGATTGAAAGTATATAATATTCTCTTCCTCTTGTCAAGTACTTTCTTGAATTTTTTGGAAAATTTTGGAAAAATTTCTAAAAAAAGGATAAAAATGTGGAAATAATAGTAACAGAAGAAAACAGGTTAGATAAATTCTTAGCTCAAGCATTAAACGTTTCAAGAAATCAAGTAGAAAATTTAATCAAAAAAGGCTATGTCAAATTAAATAACAAATCGGCTTCCAAAGGGGGTATAAAACTAAAACCAAATGATAAAATAGAAGTGTTTTTTCCGCAAAAAGAAGAAAAAGAGACAAAAAAAGCAGATTTTGATATTCCTATAATATATGAAGACGATGATTTACTCGTAATAAATAAACCTCCTGGAATAGTAGTCCACCCAGCCCCAAGCTATAAAGAAGCCACTCTTGTAGACTGGTTAAAACAAAAAGGTTATTCTCTATCAACACTAGCAGGAGAAGAGAGATTTGGAATAATTCACAGAATAGACAAAGAAACAAGCGGAGCATTGGTTATAGCTAAAAACAATAAAACCCATGAGTTTTTAAGCAACCAACTAAAAGACAAAAGCATGGGAAGATACTACTTAATGTTATTAAACGAACCTTTAAAAGAAACAAAATGCGTAAACGCTCCTATTGGAAGAAATCCTAAAAACAGACTTAAAATGGGTATCGTACAAAACGGAAAAGAAGCGACAACCCTATTCGTTCCTATTAAAGAAAATTTAACTGCAGCAAAACTATTTACAGGACGCACCCATCAAATAAGGGTACATTTAACAAAACTCGGAAGATATATTATAGGAGATACCACGTATGGCAAAAAAAATCAAAAAACTCCAAGAGTTATGTTACATGCCAGAGAAATTTATCTAACTCATCCAAACGGAAAAAAACTTAGTATAATAGCACCAATATTTGAAGATTTTAAAAAATATATGCCAAAAGGAATCGAAAATGAAAAGATTGATAATCTCAGCGACTATTTTAATGCTAATAACGGGTTGTGCGGTAAATAAACCTGCTCCCAAATCAAATCCAAATTTACCAAAAGTAAGTGAATTTAAAGCTTATCCAGATAGAAACGCCATGGCACTTTTTTGGTCTCCTGTAAATAATATACAAGGTTATTATATTCAAAGATATGATGAAAAACATAAAAACTGGATTCAGCTAGCTACCATAAAAGACCCTTTTAAATCTATTTATATAGATAAAGGTTTAAAACCAAGCACCGTTTATAAATATAGAATAGCCACTTTTAAAAACGACATTCCCTCTTTGGCAATTGAAACAACTAAAAAAACACTTCCTCCTATGATGCCTGTTATTCCATTAGAGGCAAAACCTCTTACAAAAGGTGTCGTTAAAATAGTTTTCAGACCTCATCCAAACGAAAGAATCGTAAAATATATTATAGAAAGATTTAACGACGAAAAAGCAAAATGGGAAAAAATAGCCACGTTAAATCACAGAATGGAAGTTGAATATATCGACAAAGGGCTTCAAGACGGAAAAATTTATAAATACAGAATATTTGCGATAAGTTACGACAAAATAAAATCTTTTCCTTCCAAAAATATTGTCGTTTCAACCTATCCAAAACCTCCAATAGTTTTAAATATAAAAGCAACAATAAACCTTCCAAAACAGATAAAACTTACATGGAACCCGGTTCCAAACGCAAAATATTATAAAATTTACACTAGCGATTTTGCAAACGGACCTTTTAATTTCTATAAAAAAGTCACTACCACAGAATTTACCGATTATTTAAAAGAAGACGGAGCTAAAAGATACTATAAAGTAACGGCGGTATCTCCTCATAACACTGAATCTTTATTAAACGAAACCCCAGCGGTTATGGGACAAACATTACCAAAACCTACAACCCCTATAGTATCTACCAATCTATTTCAAAATAAAGTTGAATTCGTTTTCACCTCACCGGACAACAGAGCAGCTAAATACCTTATTATAAGAGAAGAAAAAGAAGGGGTATTTAAAAAATCACAAAAAAAATTTGTTGTAAATAAAAACTCTTTTCAAGATACTATAAACCCAAAAAAGAAATATACTTATTATATATATGAAGTAGACCAGTACGGACTCATTTCAAAAAACCCGGCAAAAGTAGAAATAGGAGGATAGATGCCCCATATAGTAATAGATAAATTAAAAAAAATAAATTTTCCTGTAAAAGTGGATGATGTTGAATTTTTATTTCAGGCAGAAAATTTAATAGGGGTAAAAACTCCTATTTCAAAATTTCTAATAAAACTCCAGCCTAAAGAAGACGGAACATACCTCATAAAATATGATAAAATAACCAGGCCTATATTAAGCGAAATCAAAAAAACTTATGAAGCTTTTATAAAATTACAAAACGCAAACGTTATTTTTGAAAATATAAAAGGAATTAAAGAGAAACTTCCAAATAAAAACCTTTTGAATATAGAAGACGATTTAAGCGGCATCGATATTGTAGAAGTGGGATTTGGAAGCGGAAGACACTTAATTCATTTGGCAAAAGAAAATCCTGATAAAATCATTTTGGGAATTGAAATTCATAAACCTTCTATAGAACAGGTCCTAAAACGACTAGAACACGAAAAAATATCAAATGTCAGAGTATTAAATCACGACGCAAGAATAATTTTAAGTAAAATTCCTTCAAACAAGCTTGATGCGATATACGTACATTTCCCGGTTCCCTGGGATAAAAAGCCGCACAGAAGAGTTATGAATAAAGATTTTATAAACGAATGCATAAGAACATTAAAAAAAGACGGCTTTTTACATTTAAGAACCGACAGCGTAAAATACTTTAATTATTCACTTAACCTGTTTTTGGATTATAAAAAAATAGATATAAGAATCAAAAAAAACATCCCTTACGTAATATCGAGCAAATATGAAGACAGATGGAAAAAACTTGATAAAGATATTTATGATATTTATATGATAAATCACGAAATTTCAGAAGAATTAAAAGAAAATTTTGATTTTACTTTTGAAAAAAAACTTAAAAATCTTGATTTTAAACCAAAGATTTACGAAAATTTTGTAATTCATATAGAAAAAGTTTTTAAAATAGACGAAAACAGGGAACTTATAAGATTAACATTAGGTAATTTCAATAGACCCGAACATTTATATATTTTAAATAAAGATAAACCGGAATATTTTAAAGCTCCGGCTCCAATAAAAGAAAATTATCTCGCACATATGGAACTTAAAAGGTTGTTTAATGGCTAAACTCATAATGGCAAAAAATTTGTATATCTCCTATAATTCTCAACCTATAATACATGATTCTACATTTTCCATAAATAGCGGAGATTTCGTATTTTTAACGGGAGTCAGCGGCAGCGGTAAAACAACTCTTATAAAAGCAATGTATGGAGAGGTAAAACCTAAAGGAATATTAAACATAGGGGGATTTGAGGTAAATAACATTTCAAAATCAAAACTAGCCCTTCTTAGAAGACATCTAGGCATCGTTTTTCAGGATTACAAACTCATTCCGGAGTGGAATATTCTAAAAAACGTTATGCTTCCTTTATTAATAGCCGGAATTGAAAAAACAACGGCCGAACAAAAAGCACTTGAATTGTTAAAAAAAGTTAAACTATCTCACAAAGCTGACAAATTTCCAGCGGAACTAAGCGGAGGTGAACAGCAAAGAG
This sequence comes from Nautiliaceae bacterium, assembly GCA_039831165.1. GTDB lineage: Bacteria > Campylobacterota > Campylobacteria > Campylobacterales > Nautiliaceae > Caminibacter. The sequence goes on from JBDONV010000024.1 coordinate 3,776, forward strand.
CGGCAATAGCCAGAGCCATTATCCACAATCCCGTTATGATTTTAGCTGACGAACCTATAAGCGGTTTGGACGAATATTCAGCCTCCCTTGTTATGGACCTTTTTACCATGGCAAATCAAATGGGAATTACGATAATAATAGCTTCTCACTCGTTACCTAACGAATTTAACGTAAAATACAGACAGTTACATATAGAAAAAGGATATATTTACGAAATGTCTTAAATACTAACCCAGAACTGTTTTATGCTAAAATTCCAAAAAGCAGATAAAAAGGAAAGCGTTGAATTATTTTAAAAGCCATATAACACTCATATTAGCGCTTATATCTATTCTTATCAGTATATTTTTATTCAAAACATTTAATAAGGTGCTAAAAGAATACGAAAAAAACATTGTAAACAATTATTCTATTGTAATAGTATCGACTTCTAAAATAGAATCTTTAAATATTAAAGAAATTTCATCAATAGAACCCATAAGCATTAAAGAACAAATAAACACTTTAAGAAAAAAATTTAAAAATATAGACTTTACTAAAATAAACTTTCCCTATTTTTACAAACTAAAACTCTCCAAAATGTTAAGTCCGAAAGAGATAAAAAAATTAAAGGAAAAATTAAAACAAGAACCCTACATCAAAAGAATCCTAACCCATTCGAGTTCTCAGACAAAAATATACAACTTATTGATGCTTTTAAACATTATAACTAAAACATTTATGGGAATTACAGCTATTTTAGGTTTTTTGCTTATTTTAAAACAGCTGGAAGTATGGAAATTATTACACAACGAAAGAATGTATATCATGGAACTATTCGGAGCTCCTTTTTGGTTAAGGGGAGCGGCTTTATTTAAAATAGCTCTTTTTGATTCTATAATATCTCTTTTAATTACTTTTAGTATTATATATTACATAACAAATTCTTCTCTTTTTATCCAAATAATTCAGGAACTCAATATTAATTTTACAATAGACTATATAAAAGAGTTTTTATTTTTAGCCTTAATCTCTATATCTATAGCTATTATATCCTCAATAATGGTGGTGGTTTCTCAAAAATGATTAAAAAATTAGCCTTTTTATTAATTCCTATTTTTTTATTAAGCGGAATTAACAATATAAAAAAAGAACTCTCACAAACAAAAACCGTTATTTCCAAAATGAACGATAAACTCGACCAATTAGCAAAAAGAATTACCCAAAAAGAACAGACATTAAAAAAACTCAACTATAAAATAGAGACATTAAACAAAGAGATAAAAAAACTTGAAATCTCACTAAAAAATTCCAATCAAATTCTAAGCGAATTTAAAGATTTAAAAAAAGGTCATGAAAAAAGATTAAAAAATATACAAAACGAAATAAACGATTTTTTATCCACAAACTATTATATCTCTTCTCAGGAAATAGATAATATTAACGATTTGATATATAACGAATTAAATAAAAAAATACTTCAACAATATTCTGAAAAAATAGAAAATCTATTATCTTCGAAAGAAAATCTAAAAAAAGAAATTAACACCATATCTTATAAAATAAAAACAATTGAAAACCGAAAAGAAACATTAAAAAATAAAAAACAAAAACTACTTAAGTTACTTAAAAAAAGAAAAGAGGAAATAGCAGAATTAAAAAAACAAAAAGACGAATATAAAAGAAAACTTTATACAATGATAAAAAAACAACGAAATCTCCAAAACAAATTAAAAGAACTTTTAATAATCAAAAAAAGAAAACAACAAGAAAAAATAGCGAAAATACCTACAAAAATATACAGAGGAATGAAAACAATAGCCCCTCTTAGAGGAAAAGTTGTAAAAAAATTCGGAAGTTATATAGACCCTATTTATAAAATAAAAATATACAACGACTCAATTACTATAAAGCCTTATCAAAAAAATTCTGTAGTAAGAAGTATTCTTCCGGGAAAAGTGGTGTATATAGGAAAAAGTTCAGGTAAAAACATTATAGTTATAAAACATAAAAACAATATTTTCAGCATATACGCCAATTTATCCAAAGTATCTCCTCTTTTAAAAAAAGGAAAATATGTAAAAAGAGGACAAATAATAGCAAGGGTTGAAGACGCTTTAGAATTTGAAGTAACATATAAAGAAAAGCCTATTAACCCTTTAAAAGTAATTTCTCTTAAATAATTTTGGTAAAATATCATTTTAAAAAGGGCTTAAATGAAAAGAAAAGAAAACAGAATATTAATCAAATTTTCTGGTGAAGCCTTAGCCGGTGAAGACGGATTTGGTATCGATACAAGAGTGTTAAAATACCTTGCAGATGAAATAAAATCGGTAATAGACGAAGGATTTGAGGTAGCGGTCGTAATAGGCGGAGGAAACTTCATAAGAGGCGTAAGTGCCGCTAAAGATGGAATCATAAAACGTACAAGCGGGGATTATATGGGAATGCTAGCAACAGTAATAAACGCTGTGGCTATGCAAGAAGCCCTTGAAAACGACGGTCTTCAAGTAAGAGTCCAAAGTGCTATAAAAATGGAGGAAATAGCCGAAAATTTTATTGTAAGACGCGCTATAAGACACCTTGAAAAAGGAAGAGTCGTAATCTTTGCCGCAGGTACGGGTAATCCGTTTTTTACAACCGATACCGCAGGAGTTTTAAGAGCCAGCGAAATAGGAGCTAGTGCAATTATAAAAGCAACGAAAGTAGACGGTATTTACGATAAAGACCCTAACAAATATCCAGACGCCAAACTATTAAAAGAACTTTCATACGAAGAAGCTCTAAAAGACAATATCAAGGTTATGGACGATACGGCTATAGCCCTGGCAAAAGAGAACAAACTGCCTATTATAGTATGTAATATGTTTAAAAAAGGTAATTTACTTAAAATACTTAAAAACGACCCAGATGCCAAATATTCTATAGTAAAATAAAAAGGAGAACCATGAGAATAGAACAAATAAACGCCAAAGCCCTTGAGAGAGTAAATTATGACAGATATCTTTTAAGTCAAGCCGTTGCAAAAAGAGTAAACGAACTTTTAAACGGAGCAAAACCTCTAATAGATTTACCGAAAAAAAATATGCAATTAACCGAAATAGCTATTATGGAAATCGCTGAAGGTTTAATTAAGGTTAAAGAAATTTGAGAGAAGATTTTTTACAATTAATAAAAAAAATAGAAAAAACAAAAACCGTTGAAGAGGCTTCTTCTCTCCTGTTATCAAAAACCGATACCCCTAAAATAAGAAAAGCACTTGAATTTGCAATAAAAGCTCACCATGGCCAAAAAAGAAAAAGCGGGGAAGATTATGTAATCCATCCTGTCTTAGTAGCGACCATTACAAGCTATTTTAATGAAAGTGAAGATGTAATAACCGCCGCTATTTTACATGACGTAGTTGAAGACACTCCCTATACAATTTATTACATAAAAGACGAATTTGGCGAAGAAGTTGCCAATCTTGTAGAAGGACTTACCAAAATAGTGGAGATAAGAGATCACTCTTTAGTACCTTCAACTTCTAACGAAAAACTTGCAAAATCAGCTTTAACGTTTAGAAAAATGCTTATAAGCTCCATACAGGATATAAGAGTCCTTGTCATTAAGCTATGCGACAGACTTCACAATATGTTAACGCTTGAGGCTTTACCTCCTAAAAAACAACAAAGAATAGCTGAAGAAACATTGGTCGTTTATACTCCAATAGCACACAGATTGGGAATAGCCACCCTTAAAAATATCTTAGAAGATTTAGCTTTTAAATATTTACTTCCTGAAGAATATAAAAAAATAGACGAATATATTAAAGCAAACAAAGAAAAATTTCAGTTAAAACTGAACGATTTTACTCAAAAAATAGAAAACCTTCTGCTAAAAAATGGATTTAAAGAAAATGAATTTGAAATAAAAAGCAGAATAAAACATTATTATTCTATTTTTCTAAAAATGCAAAGAAAAGGAATATCAATTGAAGAGGTCCTTGACCTGCTTGCTATTAGAATAATAGTAAAAAAACCAATAGAATGTTACAAAGCCCTTGGTCTAGTTCATCTAAATTTCAGACCATTAATCAGCAGATTTAAAGACTATATAGCCATCCCAAAAGAAAACGGATACCAAACTATTCATACAACAGTTTATAACAAAAATTCTATTATAGAAGTCCAGATAAGAACGTTTGATATGGATAAAAACGCGGAATTCGGAATAGCGGCACACTGGAAATATAAATTAAACACGGCTATGCCAAATACAAAATGGCTTGAAGATATGAAATTTGACGAAAATATAGAGGATTTTTACGAACTTGCCAAAAACGACCTCTTTAGCGAAGATATAGTTGTATACTCACCAAAATTCGATACCTTTACTTTACCCCTTGGAGCTACGGCTCTTGATTTTGCTTACGCTATTCATACCGATGTCGGAAACAAAGCCGTTACAGCTTATGTAAATAAAGAAAAAGTTTCTCTCCTTCATCAGCTAAAAACTGGAGATATAGTAAGAATAGAAACCGGAAAAAAAGAGATTCCAAGATGTACATGGATAGATTCTCTAAAAACCAGTAAAGCAAAATACGAACAAAAAAGACTCTGTCGAGCAAAAGAAAAAGAGATAAACAGAAAACTGGCTATTGCTATTTTAGAAGGTATTTTCGATTTGGACTCCTATAAATTAAGAGCTGTTATAAAAGCCAATAATTTATGCGATTCTATTCCCAAAATAGTGGATGATAAAAACTTTTTAAAAGATGTCATTAAAAAAATATATACAACTTTAAAAAAAAGAAATATCCTTTATTTTAAAAATATTAAACTTAAAGAATATGAATTTGGAAACATTAAAATTTTAAGCAATAAACCTATAAACGATATAAGTTTTCATTACTGCTGCCATCCTAAATACGGAGATAAAATATTAGGTCTTTTAGATAAAAAAGAAGTTGAAATTCATCATAGATTTTGTAATAATGCGGAGAATAAACTGCAAAAAGCAGTATTCGTTGAATGGACTCAAAACGCCCAAAACAGATTTTTTTTAGTAGTAAGACTTCCCAATAAAAAAGGGGAGCTTAGCAAATTTATCAGCTTTTTAACAAAAATGGATATTTTTATCCACTCAATAGAGCTGGGAAAAGATTCTAATAACTGTAAAATGGAAATAGAATTTAATGAAAAAATTTATGAAAACCTCAAAAATAAAATTCAAAAAGAGTATAAAATAATTGAATTCATACCAAAAAAGGATGCTTATAATGGATAAAGAATTTGAAAAACACCCAAAACTTAAAGAAGCAATGGCGGAACTTCAAAGAGGAAGCGCCGAAATAATTGGTCTAGAAAACATTGAAAAACTGGTAAACCGCTTTTTACATACAGGAGAGAGGTTCACTATAAAAGCCGGATTTGACCCTACAGCTCCTGATTTGCATTTAGGACATACCGTACTTCTTCAAAAACTAAAAACTTTTCAAAAATACGGAGCGAGAGTTCAGTTTTTAATAGGAGACTTCACAGCCCAAATAGGAGACCCAACAGGAAAAAGCGCAACCCGTAAAATGCTAACTCCTGAAGAAGTTCAAAAAAATGCACAAACATATAAAGAGCAGGTTTTTAAAATTCTTGATAAAGATTTAACGGACGTAGTATTCAATAGCAAATGGCTAAACGCTCTTGGAGCCGCTGGAATAGTAGAACTTACAACAACCTACACGGTAGCTAGAATGCTTGAAAGAGACGATTTTGAAAAAAGATTTAAAAGCCAAACCCCTATAGCGATAAGCGAATTTATTTATCCCCTGCTTCAGGGATATGACAGCGTGGCTTTAAAAAGCGATATAGAAATAGGCGGAACCGACCAAAAATTTAACCTTTTGATGGGAAGACACCTTCAAAACGTTTATAACGTAGGAAAACAGCAAAGCGTTATTATGATGCCGCTACTTGTAGGACTTGACGGCATTAACAAAATGAGCAAATCTCTTGGCAATTATATAGGAATAACGGAAGACCCAAATACTATTTTCGCAAAAGTTTTATCAATTTCTGATGAGCTTATGTGGGATTGGTATGAATTACTAAGCGAAAAATCGATTAAAGAAATTGAAGAGCTTAAACAAAAAGTAAAAGAAGGCTTAAATCCAAAAATAGCAAAAGAGATGCTGGCTATTGAAATAGTTGATAGATTTCATGGAAAAGGGGCCGGTATCAAAGCAAAAGAACATTTTGATAAAGTCCATAAACAGGGACAAATTCCCGATAATATAGAAACGTTTGAAATTGAGCCTATGAACGTGGTAGACGCCCTGGTCGTCACAAAACTTGCAAACTCCAAAAGCGAAGCCAGACGTCATATTAAAGGCGGGGCTGTGAGAGTAAATCAGGAAAAAATAAACGACCAGAATTTAACGCTTGAGAGCGGAAAAGAATATATTCTTCAAATAGGAAAAAGAAAATTCGCAAAAGTAAAGGTAAAATAATGAAGCCGTTAAAAATTGGGAAACACTTAATCAAATATCCGATTATTCAAGGAGGCATGGGACTTGGTATCAGCTGGGACAGACTTGCCGGAAACGTTAGCAAAGAAGGAGGTCTTGGAGTAATTAGCGCAGTCGGAACAGGATATTACGAAAATAAAAAATATGCAAAAAAACTGGTAGAAGGCAGACCTCTTTTGGAAAAAGAGTTTTATAACCGCGACGCTCTTTTTAAAATATTCGAAAACGCCAGAAAAATATGTGGCGACGCTCCTTTAGGATGTAATATCCTTTATGCCATAAACGATTACGGGAGAGTTGTAAAAGACGCCTGTGAAGCCGGAGCGAATATAATCATAACCGGTGCCGGGCTTCCGACTGATATGCCTGAATACACAAAAGATTTTCCAGATGTGGCTTTAGTACCTATAGTTTCAACCGACAGGGCTTTTAAAGTAATAGCTAAAAGATGGGAAAAAAGATACGGTCGTTTACCTGATGCAGTTATCGTAGAAGGTCCTTTAAGCGGTGGTCATCAGGGATTTAAATATGAAGACTGTTTTAAAGAAGAAAATCAACTTGAAAACTTAGTCCCAAAAGTTAGAGAAGAAGTTGATAAATGGGATAAAAATATTCCAGTAATAGCCGCAGGAGGTATTTGGAACAGCGAAGATATAGTAAAATTTTTAAATTTAGGAGCTCAGGGAGTTCAGATAGGAACAAGATTTGCATTAACTTACGAATGCGACGCGAGCGATGAATTTAAGCAGACTTTATTAAATGCGAAGAAAGACGATATTATTCTTATGAAATCGCCTGTTGGATATCCGGCACGGGGAGTTAGAACAAAACTTATTGAAAAAGTGGAAAAAAAAGAAGGTCCTATTATAAAATGTATTTCAAACTGCGTACAGCCATGTCATAGAGGAGAGGAAGCCAGAAAAGTAGGATATTGTATTGCCGACAGACTGGCAGACGCATATGAAGGAGATTTGGAAAACGGTCTTTATTTCAGCGGAGCATATGCTTATAAAGCAGATAAATTACTTCATGTAAAAGAACTTATGGAGGAACTTACGCAGAAATTATGAAAAAACTTTTATTTTTTCTTTTTTTTGTTTTTGCTTTTGGATGTAATACGTCATCATTTAACAAAGCGTATCAGGATTATTACAAAAACCAGCAGCTTTATATAGAAGCTCTTTTGGATAATGACAAACAAAAAGAGATAAAAGCCCTAAAAGAACTTATTAAATGCGGAAAATACCTAAATTTTGATATAAAAGAATATGAAAACAAACTTTTAAAATTAACAAAAAAGTTTCAAAAAAAGAAAACAGCAACCAAAAAAAATTTCAAACCTTCCTCTTTTAAAAAATATCTAAAAATCCATACCACTAACCCCTTAAAAATATCATTTCCAAAACAAGCTGAAATTAAACATTTCACTCTTAAAAATAGACTTTATAAAGAAGTTTTTGATATAAAAAATTCAATTACCCCATCCTTTATTACAAAAAAAATAGGAAATATCACGCTTAAAATAGCTCAATTCGATAAAAACACCGTAAGAATCGTATATTTCTCCAAAAAACCTTTCAAACTTAATTATAACATCAAAAACAATATATTATTTGTATCTTTAAATAATAAACAAGCTGTTAAAAAACAAAAAACACCGGCAAAAAAAACTCTCTTCTCACATAAAAAAATTATAGTAATAGACCCTGGACACGGCGGAAAAGATAGCGGAGGAATAGGAATAGGCAGACGATATGAAAAACATGCTGTTTTATCCGTAGCAAAAAAACTAGCACAAGAATTAAAAAAAAGAGGTTATATTGTCTATTTAACAAGAAACAAAGATATATTTATACCTCTAAAAAAAAGAACCCATTTTGCAAATATTAAAAAAGCAGACCTTTTTATATCCCTTCACTGTAATATAGCCCCAAAACACTCAAAATCCCCAAACGGGATAGAAACATATTATCTTTCACCTACAAGAAGCGAAAGAGCAATAAGAGTTGCTAAACTCGAAAACAAAGAGATAAAGGGTTTAAATTATTTGGACCAGAGAGTTATTTTGGGCTTTTTAAATAAAGACAGAATAATAGATTCAAACAAACTTGCAATCGATATCCAAAATGGTATGTTAAAAGAAATCAGAAAAAAATATTTTGTAAAAAACGGAGGAGTAAGACCAGCTCCTTTTTGGGTCCTTGTCGGAACTCAAATGCCGGCTATTTTAATAGAAATGGGATATCTAACAAACCCGATAGAAGCAAAAAGGCTTTTTAACAACGATTATCAACAAAGAATAGCAAAAGGAATAGCAAAAGGAATAGACGAATATTTCAGAAAAAATTATTAATTTATAAGCACAAATTTTTTCTTTTCAAAATCATAGTTAAATACATCTCCCGTTTGAATAACATAATACCATCCGTAAATATTGAGAGTTTTATTTTCCACCCTCTCTTTTACGAAAGGATAAGTTAAAAGGTGTTCTATCTGCTTTAAAATGTTAAACTGTTCGACCTGCCACTCTCTTAATTTTTCATCTTTTATATCCTTTACTTTTTCTTTTACATCATCCAATAAAGAGAGCCATTTTTTTACAAGAGGAAGTTCTTTTAACTTTTCTTCAGGATAAAAAAGAGCTTTTAATCCACCACAGTTGCTGTGTCCGCATACGACTATGTTTTCGACTTCCAAATATTTAACGGCATATTCAAGAGCACTTGCAGTACATTTATAAGTACCGTCGTTTAAATCATACGGAGGCACCACATTTGCTATGTTTCTTACAACAAACACTTCACCGGGCATGGTTTTAGTAATTAAATTCGGCACTATCCTGCTATCACTGCAACCGATATAAAAAGTGTGCGGTTTTTGCCCTTCTTTCAAATTCTCAAACAGTTCTTTATGTTCTTCGAAATCATCTTGTTTAAACTCCTGAGTACCTTTAAATATATCTTTCACTTTCAAGCCTTTTTATGAGTTTCAATATATTATCCATCACTTTTTCAATAGATTTTTTATTTACCCTTTCTCTTATTGAATGAGGGTTTTCTATAATAGGACCGTAAGAAGCCATTTTAATATCAGGAAATTTATTTTTAAGTACCGCACACTCAAGCCCTGCATGAATTATTTTTAATTGAGCTTTTGTTATCTCTTTTAATAAATCGGTAAATTCGTTCTCTTCAGGCTCCCATGCAGGATATTCTCCCTCAAATTGAACATCCGCCCCTTTTGTTTTAGATAAAATATATTCTTTAACCTCATTTAATTTTTCTCTGCTGTTAGCCCGTGCGCTAAGTACTGATTTAAATCCGTCTAGCAAAGCAAAATTAACGGATTTACTTGGAACCTTATATTTAAAGTCATATTCCAAAACTCCATGAGGAAGTTCTTGCAGAAAATTAATATATTTTTCATCATATACCTCAAATTCTTCAATACCTTCGAATATCTCTTCGCTTACGGCCCTTACGGGAATGGAATTTCTTCTTTCCCCTCCTTTTAAAAAAGTTGTGTTTTTTACTCTTTTTAAAAGCTCTACTATAGCGTTTGGAATATTCTTATCTATATCTACACCGCTATGACCTCCGGGAAGTTTATCTACTATTATTTCTCCTCTTGTTCCGTAAATTTTTTTTATGCTTCTAGGATAATTTATTATTGCATCAACTCCTCCTGCACATCCTATATAAATATTCTCATCTTCGCTATCTAAATTTAAAAGATATTTTGATTTTATCTGATGCTCTAAATTAAAAGCCCCTATTAACCCTATTTCTTCATCATTGGTAAACAAAAATTCAAGAGGTTTTTTTTGAGAAATTAAATATAGCATAATAGCCACACCTATTCCGTTATCCGCTCCTAAAGAAGAATCTTTCGCCCTAAGCCATCCGTTTTCTTCAACTATTTTTATATCGGGCGCCTTTCCGACACAAACCATATCGTAATGCGACTGAAGACATAAAACCGGCTCACCTTTTACCGCCAAAATATTACCGGCTTTGTCAACATTTACCTGATATTCAAAATTTTCACACCAATCTACTATAAAATCTCTCATCTCTTCGGTGTTACCACTGCAATGAGGAATTAACACCAGCTTTTTAAAAATCTTTAAAATTTCATTTATCTCTTTCATATTCATCCTTTGATATAATTTTATAAAAAAGAAGGAAAAAATGAAATATTTTTTGTTTATAATACCGTTTTTATTTATAGGATGTGTTACTAAAAAAGGAATTTCTTTTAAATATTATCAAAATTGTGAAGAAAATTACGGTTTATACGGTACATATTATAAAGAATGCGATTACGACATAAAATTTAAAAAGAAAAAACCTCTGCCTCCTTGCCTGGAGTGTAATTAAGGACCAAAATGAATATAAAAGAGATATTAAAAGAAAGAAAATCATGGTTTGAATGGAAAAATATTAAACCGATATATTTTAAACTCAAAGAGTTTAAAAATGAAAAGTGTAAAGTAAAAAATGTAAAATTTGATGATGTCATTGAAATCCTAACGGATGAAAAATTAATGCCCGAAATCAAAGAATTAGCGCTTATGTTAAAACCTTGGAGAAAAGGCCCTTTTAAAATAAACAATCTTTTTATAGACAGCGAATGGAAAAGTTACATAAAATGGAATTCACTAAAACCTCATCTTAATTTAAAAGACAAAGACATTTTGGACGTAGGCTGCAACAACGGATATTATATGTTTCGAATGCTTGAAATGAATCCAAAAAGCATAACTGGTTTTGACCCAAGCGCACTTTTTAATCTTCAATTTGATTTTATTAATCAATTTATAAAAAGCAATATCGATTATAAACTCTTAGGAGTAGAACATATTCCGTATTATGAAAAAAAATTTGACGTTATTTTTTGTATGGGAGTTTTATACCACAGACGCGACCCCATTGATATGCTAAAAGAGCTAAAAGCCGGGCTAAAAAAAGATGGAGAAGTAATACTTGACACGTTAATAATAGAAGGAAATGAAGATATTGCTTTATCTCCTGTAAGATATGCAAAAATGAAAAACGTCTACTTTATTCCCACCTTAAAAGCACTTTATAATTGGATAGAAAAAGCAAAATTTTCAAATGTAGAATTTATAGGAAAACGATACACTACTACTTATGAACAACGTAAAACAGAATGGATAAATGGTGAAAGCTTGGAAAATTTCTTAAATAAAGATGAGACAAAAACAATTGAGGGGTATGAACCACCTCTTAGATGTTATTTAAAGCTTAAATATTAAGCTTCAGGAGTTGCTTTCATCATATAATAATAAACAAGGGCTATGAATACAAACGTAGTAATAAAACCTGATACTATAATTAATCCGAAATCCATTTTTTCTCCTTTTTTATAAGTTTATAGTAAAATTATACAAAAAAGGAAGTAAATGTCAAAACATTTAACCCATACTAAAGATTTTTCAAAAGAAGAGATATTACAATTGTTTTCATATGCAAAAAAGTATCTAGATGAAAAAAAAAGAGACGATTTAAAAGGTAAACTTATTATTAATATATTTTTCGAAAACTCTACAAGAACCAGAAGTAGTTTTGAAATAGCCGCTTTAAGACTCTCAGCAGACGTTGTAAATTTGGATGTGGCAAGAAGCTCTACGGCAAAAGGAGAAACACTTTTTGATACTGCCGCAAATCTTGATGCAATGGGTCCTGATGCAATAGTAGTTCGTCACAACAGGGCAGGAGTGCCTAAAATTTTATCAAACTACGTAAAATGCTCTATTATAAACGCTGGAGATGGAGCTCATCAACATCCAACTCAAGGACTGCTGGACTTATTTACTCTATTTCAAAAATGGGACAGCCTGGAAAATAAAAAAATAGCAATAGTGGGAGATATTAGAAACAGCAGGGTTGCAAACAGCGATATAGAATTATTTACAAGATTTGGAGCAAAAGTTTTATTGGTAGGACCTCCTCAGTTTTTACCTAAAACACACCTTCCTATAACTCATAATATAAAAGAAGCGGTGGAATTTGCAGATGCTATAATATCGTTAAGGACTCAGACGGAAAGACACCAAACCCCTACATTCGCATCATTAAAAGATTACGCCCAAAATTTTAAAATTACAAAAGAACTGATAAAAGACAAACAAATATACATAATGCACCCCGGACCCGTTCATAGAAATATAGACATTGACGATGAAGTACTTGCGGATAAAAGATGCCTTGTGCTTGAACAGGTTAAAAACGGCGTCGCCGTAAGAATGGCTATTTTAAAACACTTAATAAGATAACATGAAATTTTTTTTAATAGATTTTAATGGAAACACATATGTAGAAAAAATTGATAACCTTCAAAATATATATTTTTCTTTTCCTTCCTTTTCAAACCATAATTTTAAAAGCGGTAAAAAATGTTTTATTATTCAAAAATCCCCTATTTCATATTTAAAATATAAAAAAGCTTTTAATAAAGTTATAGAAGAAATTAAACAAGGAAATACTTATCTTCTAAATTTAACATTTCCGACAGAAATTAAAACAAACTGCTCTTTAATAGAAATATTCGCTTCTTCTAAAGCCCCTTTCAAACTCTTTTTTAAAGACAAATTCGTATGTTTCTCCCCTGAGAGATTCGTTAAAATAAATAATAACAAAATTTATACTTATCCTATGAAAGGAACAATAGACGCTTCTATAAAAAATGCCAAAGAAAAAATATTAAACAACGAAAAAGAAATGGCAGAACACACTATGGTAGTAGATTTATTAAGAAACGACCTTGGAATAATAGGCAAAAATGTAAAAGTAAATAAATTTAGATTTGTTGATAAAATAAAAGCAGGAAATAAAGAACTTTTGCAAGTAAGCAGTGAAATAGAAGCTTTACTTAATAATAACTGGCAAAAAAAATGGCTTGATATTATTCAACAAATGCTTCCCGCAGGTTCTGTAACAGGCACACCTAAGAAAAAAACGGTGGAAATAATAAAACAAACGGAAAATTACAATAGAGGATTTTATACCGGTATATTTGGCATAACAGATGAAAAAACATTTTTAGACAGTGCAGTAATAATAAGATATATAGAAAAAAAAGACGGTTTATTTTATTATAAAAGCGGAGGGGGTATAACAATTGACAGCAACCCAAAAGACGAATATGAAGAGCTTATAAAAAAAGTTTATATTCCAAGTTAAAAAGTTATTTTATCCCTTCCTTCTTCTTTTGATTGATAAAGCCTTTCATCTGCTATCTTTATCATTTCCGCCAAAGATTCCCCTTCATCCGCAATCCCCGCCGAAAACGTATACCTTATATCTTTATAAGGTTCAAGCGCTTTTTTTATTTTATAAAGAACTATAGCCGCTTCTTTTTTTGAAGTATTAGGCATAAATATTAAAAATTCTTCTCCCCCATATCTAACTAAAACATCGCTTTTTCTGATAGAGTTTTTTATTGTGTTTACAAAATGTTTAAGGATTTCATCTCCTATCTGATGACCGTATGTATCATTAATCTTTTTGAAAAAGTCTATATCAAGCATAGCAATAGATTTAGTTTCATATACATTGAATGCATTTTCTAAAATATGTTCAAGATAAAATCTGTTATAAGCTTCGGTTAGAGGGTCTTTTTTAAGCTGATTTTCTATTTTTCTCATATTATCATAAACATCTAAAAGATTATTAACCCTTATCATAAGCTCTTCTTTTAAAAAGGGTTTTTTCAAATAATCATTCGCTCCAAGCTTTAACGTTTTTAAAAATTTATTCGTATCTTCATTTCCAGAAATTACTATTATAGGAAGGGAGTTCATACTGTAATCTTCCCTAACTCTTACTATAAGTTGCTCCCCATCCATTCCGGGCATTACCAAATCAGTTATTAAAAGATTGATATTCTCTTTTTCTAAAACATCAAGTGCTTCTTTTCCGTTTGCTGCCTCAAATACGTTTAACCTTATTTTCTTTAAAATCTTTTTTTCATGCTCTCTTATAACATAAGAATCTTCCACCACTAAAACGTTTAAATCTTTATTTTTGCCAAGCCTTTTTATAAGTTTTACAAGATATTCTATAGAATGAATATCTTCTTTCATAATATAATCAATTACCTGCTCTCTTAAAGAGGATTTTAAAAACGAATCTTCAAACTTAGTAATAACAATTACATTATCCGAATGTTTTAGAATATATTCAAGATGTTCACTCTCCTCCACATCAGGTAAAGAAATATTGGTTATGAACAGTTCATAATCGGACAATTTTTTTTCTTTTAATTCTTTAAAAGAAGAAACTAATTCACATTTTACGTTTACAAGATATTTTTCTAAGTAGTTTTTAAGAAGTTTAAGATAAATATAATCGCTATCAGCTATTAAAATCCTCATACAAACAAGCCTTTATTTTCTTTTGAAGGCATTATATCAAAAAAAGACAAAAGGAGATATTTTCTCCTTATAAAATTTACTTAGCAAGAATATGTAGTAATAAATTCATATGGATGAGGTCTTCCCTCCCATGGCCAAATTTCAGATTCAAATTTATAATGTTGATAAGTTTGAATAAAATCTTCTGTCATTACATTACCCTGTTTGAACAGCTCTTTATTTTTAAGCATTTCTTCAACCGCTTCTCTTAAAGTATGAGGAAGCTGTCTTATTCCTTTTTCTCTAATTTCGTCAAGAGTCAATTCAAATAAATCAATCTCCATCGGCTCACCTGGGTCAATTTCTTTTTTAATTCCTTCAAGTCCAGCCATTAAAAGTGCTGTAAATGCTAAGTATGGACAAGAAGAACTATCAGGGAATCTAAATTCAGCTCTTACAGATTTTTCTCCTGCTCCCCAAGGAATTCTACAGCTCGCACTTCTGTTTTTAGCAGAATATGTAAGAATTGAAGGCGCTTCAAATCCAGGAATTAATCTTTTATATGAGTTTGTAGAAGCGTTTGTAAATGCCGCAACTGCCGGAGCGTATTTTAAAACTCCACCAATAAAATTAAGCCCTAGTTTACTTAAATTCGCATATCCGTCACCATAGAAAAGATTTTTACCATCTTTCCATAAAGAGATGTGAGTATGCATACCGCTTCCGTTATCTCCGTAAAGTGGTTTTGGCATAAACGTAGCTGTTTTTCCGTTTAAATGAGCCACCATTTTTACCACATATTTAAGTTTTTGAACGTTATCGGCAGCTTCAATTAAAGTTCCAAATTTAACTCCTATTTCACCTTGACCCTGAGCAACTTCATGATGTAAAACAAACGTTTGAAGACCGACTTCTTTTAAAACTTTTGCCATCTCAGCTCTTAAATCCATCATACTATCAACTGGAGGTACTGGGAAATATCCACCTTTTGTTCTTGGTCTATGACCAATATTTAATTCATCTCCAAACTCAGCCACATAATCATTCCAAGCACCCTCAGCAGTATCTACTTCATAACATTGAGCGTTAATTTCATCTCTAACTACTACATTTTCAAATACGAAAAATTCATTCTCAGGTCCAAAATAAGCAGTATCAGCTATACCTTGTTCTTCCATATATTTTAAAGCTTTTTTAGCAATACTTCTTGGACATTTTTCATAAGGAGTTCCATCAGTGTTATAAACATCACAAAATACTACCATTGTAGGGTCGGCTGTAAATGGGTCAACAAAATGAGTTCCTATTTCCAAATCAGGTTTTAATACCATATCAGATTCGTTAATAGGCTGCCATGCTGGAATTGAACTACCATCAAACGGAAGTCCGTTTCTTAAAATTTCTTCATCAATCGCATCGATATCATAAGTTACGTGATGCCATACGCCTTTAATATCGGTAAACCTAAAATCAACGAATTCAATTTCTCTTTCTTTACATTCTTGAATAAATTCTTTGATTTTCATTTGCTCTCCTTTTTAAAATTTGAAATAATTATAACTAAGTTAAAATAAAACTTTTCTTAAAAAATGTATAAATTTTAATCAACGGAGACAAAATGGAATTTATAGAAACGTTACTTATAAAAAATTTTAAAATTCAAAACTTTAAATCTCATCTTTCAAGAGTCCAAAAAAGCTATAATTATTTTAAATGGAAATTTAACTTAAAAGAGTGGGAAGACTTAAAAATAAAACATTGGGAAAAAGAAACATCAAGATTGAGAATCACATATTCAGCTTACGGTATAAAGCTTATAGAAATTTTTCCTTTAAAAAAAAGAGAATTTAAAAAATTTAAAATTGTCAAAATCAATTTCGATTATTCTTTTAAATATAAAAATAGAAAACATTTTGAAAAAATTTATAATCAATACAGAGGTTACGATGAGTTTATCTTAGTAAAAAACGGTTTTATTACGGACACTACCATATCAAATCTGGCTTTTTTTACAGGAAAAGAATGGATTACTCCAAAATATCCGCTGCTTAAAGGCACAAAAAGAGAAGAATTGTTAAAAAAAGGTTTTTTAAAAGAAGAGATAATAAAACCAAGTGATTTAAGATTTTTTAAAAAATTCGCTATGATAAACGCAATTTTGGGATTTGAAGAAAAAGAGATGTCATGTATCAAATTTTAAACTTTTTGGCAGGACTTGGTATTTTCATATTTGCTATGTCTCTTTTGGAAGAGAGTATAAAAAATATAGGACTAAAAAAATTAAAAGACTTCGTTAAAAAATATACAAACACTATTTACAGAGGAATTCTCACCGGAATAGCGATTACCGCTCTTATACAATCCTCATCCGCCACAACCGTTATAGTTTTAGCCCTTGTAGGGGCCGATATTATGCCGCTTAAAAACGCTATAGGAATTATTTTCGGAGCAAACATAGGAACAACCGTAACTACATGGATAGTAGCACTTTTAGGGTTTAAAATTAAAATTACACTTTTTTCAAATCCCCTTCTTATAATAGGGGCTCTGGGATATTTACTTGTTGAAAATAAAAAGTACAAAAATATTTTCTTATTTATGGTAGCTTTTGGACTGGTATTTATAGGTCTTGAATTTATGAAAGAGAGTATGAAAGAAATAGCAAATACCATAGACCTAAGTAAATATCAAAATTATAATTTTTTATTTTATGTGGGACTTGGAATAGTAATAACGGCAATAATACAATCTTCTTCCGCAACAACTGCTATCGCTTTAACAGCGGTAGCCGAAGGGGTTATTGAATATAAAATAGCCTTACTGCTAATTATAGGCGCGAATATAGGGACAACCGTAACCGCATGGCTTGGAAGCATAGGTAAGGATTACAATAAAAAAAGAGTCGCTTTAATCCATACCTTATTCAATTTAACAACCGGAATTTTAGTACTTGCAATTTTAAATCCTTTAAGCAAATTAACACTAAGTCTTTCACATAACGATTACATTATCGCAATTTCCATTTTTCACACTATTTTTAACGTTTTAGGCGTTTTAATTATGCTGCCTTTTATAAATATACTTGAAAAATTCTCAAAATTCATATTTAAAGAAAACCCGGTAATAGTAACCAAATATATTACCCATATAGACACGTCCCTGCCTGAAATCGTAAATGAAGCTCTTCACAAAGAACTTAAAAGATTTATCAAAAAATCCCTAAAATTTTATTTACACACTTTTAAAATTTCCTCAAAAGCTTTTAAGGACCCAAATTATTTAAATCTTTTTATAGATTACGATATAGAAAAAGAGTACTCTTTGCTTAAAAAACTCTCTTCGGAAATAGAAAAAACGGCTCTTGAAGTCAACAACGACGAAATACTTAAAATTCTTTATAAAATAACCCTCTCAAACAAACAGATAAAAGACATAGCCCATAATATAGATGAATTTTTATTTGACGATAATAAATTCTTAAAAACGTATATCATGCAAATAAGAAATAAACTTTTAGTTTTTGCGAAAGAATTTTACGAATGGTTTAAACACGGAGGTAAAAAACCTGAATTTAAAGAAATAACAATAGATATCACACTTGCCATTAAGGAAAATAAAATAAGTCCTTATACCTCCATAACATTGCTAAACGTAAACTATTATATAAACAACGCTATTAAAAATTTAATAGATATTTGATAAAATACAATAAAAAAGGAAACAAATGAACTGGGACTTATCGGCACTTTTTGATTCTGTTACAGAAGCTGAAGAATTTTTAAAACAATCAATTTTCAGAGCAAAAGATTTTGAAAAAAAACACAAAAACAGATTATATACTTTAACTCCCGCAGAATTTATAGAAGTTTTAAAAGAATATGAAGATATTTGGGAAAATATAGGAAGAGCTCTTACATACATCTATCTCCAATTTGCTACTGACGCAAGTAAAGGTCCTTTCTTAGCAAAATTTCAAGAAATCGCAACAAAAGCTGAAGAACACCTTATATGGTTTGAACTCGAATTTATACATCTTCCTATCGACAAACAGCAAAGATTTATAGATAACGCCGGAGTTTATAAATATTATCTTATTTATCTTCAAGAAGAGGCTCCTTATAAACTAAGTGAAAAAGAAGAAAAAATACTTATGAAAAAAGATTTAACTTCAAGCAGCGCCTTTACAAGACTTTTCGATGAGACTATCAACAGAATAAAATTCTTTTTTGAAGGTAAAAAATTAAGTGAAGAAGAAGTCTTAAGTAAACTATATTCACCTGAGAGAAACGAAAGAAAAAAAGCTCAAGTAAGTTTAACTTTAGGATTAAAACCTTATCAGGAGCTTTTATCTTATATTTATAATCAAATAAAAAAAGACTGGAAAATAGATTATCTTGAAATCAGAGGATATGACGAACCTGAATCTCCAAGACATTTGGCAAACAGAGTCAGTAAAAAAAGCGTTGACGCACTGGTAAATACCGTAAATTCAAATACTTTTATCGTGGAAGATTACTATAACATAAAAAAAGAACTTTTAGGATACGACAGACTTTATGATTACGATAGATACGCACCAATTAAACTTAC
This sequence comes from Nautiliaceae bacterium, assembly GCA_039831165.1. GTDB lineage: Bacteria > Campylobacterota > Campylobacteria > Campylobacterales > Nautiliaceae > Caminibacter. The sequence continues at coordinate 23,224 of JBDONV010000024.1, forward strand.
AAATAAAACTCCGGAAATTTCATATGAAGAAGCAAAAGAACTTGTTTTAAAGGCTTTTAAAAACTTTTCACAAACTTTTTACGAAATAGCAAAAAAAGCGTTTGAGGAAGGATGGATTGACGTATTTCCAAAAGAAGGTAAAAGAAGCGGAGCTTTTTCACATTCGGCCACTCCAAAAGCTCATCCGTATGTTTTATTGAATTATACAAATCAAAGAAGAGATGTATTTACTTTAGCTCACGAACTTGGTCACGCCATACATCAGTACCTCGCAAAAGACGTTGGATACTTAAACCAAGACACCCCTTTAACAACGGCTGAAACAGCAAGTATTTTTGCTGAAATGCTTTTATTTGAAGAGATTAAAAAGACTCTTTCAAAAGAAGAGCTTATCGAAACATATGCGGCAAAACTTGAAGATATTTTCGCAACGCTTTTTAGGCAAATAGTATTTACAAATTTTGAAAGAAGAGTTCACAGTTTTGATGAATTAAAACCGGCGGAATATAATAAACTGTGGATGGAAGAAAATCAAAAAATGTTTGGTGAGAGCGTATATCTTACAAAAAATTATGAAATCTGGTGGAGTTATATTCCTCATTTTATACATTCCCCTTTTTATTGTTACGCATACTCTTATGCTCAGCTTTTAGTCCTTAGTCTTTATAAATTATATAAAGAAGGATTTGAAAATTTTGAAGAAAAATATATTGAATTTTTAAAACAAGGCGGAAGTATTCCTCCAAAAAAACAGTTTGCCACACTTTTTAACTTAAACATAGAAAGCGAAGATTTTTGGAAAAAAGGCATTAATGTCGTAAAAGATATGGTAAAAGAATTCAAGGAGAGCGCACATGATTATAGAAAACAGTGATTTTAGAAAATTAAAGGAAAAACACGCAAAAGAAATTTTATCTTTTTTGCTTGATTTACAAGAAGAATTCAGTATAGTATGTGCTTATGAAGGCATAGATTTTTCTCCAAAACTACCCGAACATATCTCCAGCGCTTTTAAAGATGTAATAATATTTATCTTAGCAAATTACACTCTCTCAACCGCAAAAATAGAAGATGAAAATCTGATATTCGAAGCGGGATTTGGAGAAGAAAATTTCGGAAGTGTAGTAACAGTTCCTATAGAAAACATTATTCAAATTTTAGAAGACGAAACCCCTCTTTTTATAAATGTAGCAGCTACACTGCCTAAACCTAAAAAGCCTAAAAACCCTTTTGAGCTAAATCCTAGAAACAAAAAATTTATGAGCGAATAAAACTTAAAATAGCTTCTATATCTTTTGTTTTTTCTTTATATGTAACATAAATTTTTCTTTTAAGATTTAAGTCTTTAATTTTAGCCGCAAAAAGTTTTTTTTCTTTTAATTCATCTTTAATTACCATTTTCGAAATAATGGATACTACCTGCTCCGGAGAATTCATAACAGTAAACTTCAACGCTGTAGAATTATGAACGATACTTATTACGTTAAGCATATCGCATTCAAAATGTTTTTCTTCAAATTCTTTTTTTATAAATTCCCTTGTAGAAGAATGAGGCTCTCGACATATCATTTTATAATTTTTTAAATCATCAAGCTCTATTGTAGGAGGGAGAGGTTTATTTGAAAAAACCACCAGTTCATCTTCCAGCCATTCCACATAATGAAGACCATTATTTTTTTTCTTTGTAACAAAAGCCAAATCTATAGCAGAGTTTTTAACATCTTCAAATAAAGCATCATTACTTTTAATTATAAGATTAATTTCTTTACTTATAAGCGTTTTAAAATATCTTATACATTCAGGAAGATTATAGTTCCCCACAGTAGGGCTAGCACCTATTAAAAAAGGAGAATCCAAGTTTTTAAATTTTTCTATCTTTTTATCAAAATCTTCTAAAAAATTTTCAAATTCGTTTGCTATTTTTAAAAAATTTTGCCCATCCTTCGTAAGAATAACTCCGTTTTTCTTTCTTTCAAAAAGAGTAACTCCTAAAAATTTTTCTAAAATTCTTATTTGCTGAGTAACGGCAGGCTGAGAAATTCCTAATATTTTACTGGCTTTTGAAAAACTAGATTCTTTATTGATTACCAAAAAAGTATAAATTTTATCCAGATATTTAATTACCATTTCCTCACTTTAATATTTTTTATAAGAATTATAACTAAAACTTATAACTTTTTGCAAAAATTTTTTTGATATAATTAAAATAAAAAGTGAGGAATATGAAATTTTTAGAAGAATTAAACGAAGCTCAAAAAAAAGCCGCTACGCATATAGATGGGGCTCTCCTTATATTAGCAGGAGCGGGAAGCGGAAAAACAAAAACAATTACTACTAGACTTGCTTATCTTCTCTCTTTAGGAATAGACCCAGCAAGCACACTTACTCTGACTTTTACTAATAAAGCCGCAAGCGAAATGAAACAAAGAGCCCTTAGTTTAATCGAAGACAATATATCTCATCCACCATTGCTCCTTACATTTCACAAATTCGGACTTATATTTTTAAAACTTTATATACATCTCCTAAATAGAAATAATAATTTTGTTATTATCGACGGTGATGACCAAAAAAAAATATTAAAATCTATATCTTCAGATTTACCCCCAAATTTTATGAGTAAAGAGATAAGCAAATATAAAAACTCTTTTTTATCTCCGGATGAAGTTTATAACTTGGCAAATGAAAAAGTTTATAAACAGATGGCTTTGATTTATGATAAATATCAAAAGTATCTTCTTGAAAACAATTTAGTGGATTTTGATGATTTATTATTATTAACATACCAAATTTTAAATGAAAATGAAGACCTGGCAAAAGAAATCAGTAACAAGTACCAATATATTATGGTAGATGAATATCAAGATACAAACGAAATTCAACTTTTACTTTTAAAAAAACTATGTTTAACCCATAATAATATATGCGTAGTGGGAGACGATGACCAAAGTATTTATGGGTTTAGAGGGGCAAACCATAAAAATATTTTAGAATTTGAAAAAGATTTTAACGCAAAGGTGATTAAACTCGAACTGAATTATCGCTCTACCAATCAAATATTAAAAGCCGCAAACAGTCTTATAAGTTTTAATAAAAACAGATATGATAAAAAACTGATATCGGCATTAGGAGATGGAAAAGAAGTGGAAGTTATAGAAAACTTTAATGAAATGGCTGAAGCGGAAACAATAGCAAAAAGAATAAAAGAATTAATTCAAAACTGCGTTTCTCCAAATGAAATAGCTGTTCTTTACAGAATAAACGCACTATCTCGTTCTATTGAAGATGGACTTAGAAGTTACGGTATTCCTTACAAACTTGTAGGAGGTATGAAATTTTACGAAAGGGAAGAAATAAAAGATTTGATAAGTTACTTACGCCTTATAGTAAACCCCAACGACGATTATTCTTTTAAAAGAGTGGTAAATAAACCCCGAAGAGGAATAGGAAAAACAACTTTAATAAAACTTGAAGAAGCAAAAAAAGACAAATCTTTTATAGAATTTATAAAAGAAAACGACCTTAATTTTATAAGTAAAAAAGCGGCTAAAACTTTAAAAGACTTCGTTCAGTTTATAAATTTTTTAAGCAAACTTCCCATTGAAGAAATTCCCGAAATCTTAGAAGAGAATATAAATCTTTCCACATCTTATAAGGATGAGGATAAAAAAAGAAACGTAGAAGAATTTTACGGGATGATGAGAGAAAAAAAAGATTTAACTTTAAGAGAATTTTTAAACGAACTCTCACTTGAAAGCGACCAGGACAAACTCTCCGATGCTTTAATAAACGTTATGACCATTCACGCAAGTAAGGGACTTGAGTTTGAATATCTTTTCGTTATAGGTTTGGAAGAAGGATTTTTCCCTTTAAACGATGCGGATATAGAAGAAGAAAGAAGACTAGCTTATGTAGCCATTACAAGAGCAAAAAAAGAATTAGTTCTTTCTTATACAAAAAGCAGATACTTAAGAGGACAAAGAACACATGTAAATAAAAGCAGATTTTTAACGGAAGCCGGACTTATAAAAGGAAAAGTAGCCCTTAAAGAACCAAATTCTTTAAAAGTCGGTTCTCTTGTAAAACATAAAGTATTTGGTACCGGAAGAGTTATAGGCATAAATAAAGCGGGAAATAAAAAGAAACTTAAAATAGATTTTGGAGGAAGCGTTAGAGAAATTTTAAGCGATTTTGTAGAAAAAATATAAAAGAGGAAATAATGAAAAAATGTAATAATATGCTTTTTGTGGCGAACAAACCTATGTTTATCAGTTCAAATAAATTTCTCTCTCAGTTAAAAAAGAAATATGGAATAAAAAAAATGGGATTTTCAGGAACTCTGGATCCTTTTGCATG